>JBBSNU010000229.1:0-7521 GCA_038260455.1 Chroococcales cyanobacterium
AAAAAATTAAGCGAATACTAGGAAGCGAGATATGGCTTACGCGCAAACCCAAACTCAATCAAAGGCTGGGTATAAAGCCGGAGTTCAAGACTATAAACTAACGTATTACACCCCGGACTACACGCCGAAAGATACAGATATTTTGGCAGCATTCCGCGTCACACCGCAGCCAGGAGTTCCCCCAGAAGAAGCTGGAGCTGCTGTGGCCGCTGAATCTTCCACCGGTACATGGACAACTGTGTGGACTGACCTCCTGACCGACCTCGACCGCTACAAAGGTCGCTGCTACGACATCGAGCCAGTCCCCGGTGAAGACAACCAATACATCTGCTTCATCGCTTATCCTTTGGATTTGTTTGAAGAAGGTTCCGTCACCAACTTGCTGACCTCTTTGGTCGGTAACGTATTCGGTTTCAAAGCTCTGCGCGCCCTGCGGTTGGAAGACTTGCGGGTTCCCATTGCTTACCTGAAAACCTTCCAAGGCCCTCCTCACGGTATTACCGTTGAGCGGGACAAATTGAACAAGTACGGCCGTCCTTTGCTCGGCTGTACAATTAAGCCCAAATTGGGTCTGTCTGCTAAGAACTACGGCCGCGCCGTTTACGAAGTTCTACGCGGCGGTTTGGACTTCACCAAAGACGACGAAAACATCAACTCGCAACCATTCATGCGTTGGCGCGATCGCTTCCTGTTCGTTCAAGAAGCTATTGAAAAATCCCAAGCAGAAACCGGCGAAGTCAAGGGCCACTACCTCAACGTAACCGCCCCTACCTTTGAAGAAATGATGGAACGGGCTGAGTTCGCCAAAGAAATCAAAACCCCGATCATCATGCACGACTACCTAACCGGTGGTTTCACTGCAAACACCAGCTTGGCCAAATGGTGCCGCAAAAACGGTATTTTGTTGCACATTCACCGCGCCATGCACGCTGTGATCGATCGTCAAAAAAACCACGGTATCCACTTCCGCGTACTTGCCAAGTGCTTGCGGATGTCCGGCGGCGACCACCTGCACTCCGGTACAGTTGTGGGCAAACTCGAAGGCGAAAAAGGCATCACGATGGGCTTCGTAGACTTGATGCGCGAAGACCACATCGAAGAAGACCGCAGCCGCGGTATTTACTTCACCCAAGATTGGGCCTCCATGCCTGGTGTTATGCCAGTAGCTTCCGGTGGTATCCACATCTGGCATATGCCAGCCTTGGTTGAAATCTTCGGCGACGACTCCTGCTTGCAGTTCGGCGGCGGCACCTTGGGCCACCCTTGGGGTAATGCACCTGGTGCAACAGCTAACCGCGTTGCATTGGAAGCTTGCGTCCAAGCTCGTAACGAAGGTCGCAACTTGATGCGCGAAGGCGGAGACATCATTCGCGAAGCTTGCAAATGGAGCCCTGAATTGGCTGTTGCTTGCGAACTCTGGAAAGAAATCAAGTTTGAATTCGAGGCAATGGATACCGTTTGATGATTTTTGGTTAGAGATTTTAGGTTTTAGGTCGCAAACTTGCTGTTAATTCTTTATCTTTGAAGAAGATTTACAAGTAAGTTTGCATCCAAAATCTAAAATTCAAAACCTAAAATTTGATGGAGATGCGGTCAGAATGGATCTCAAACAAGTTGCGAAAGACACCGCTAAGGTGCTGGCGAGTTACCTAACCTATCAATCCGTGCGGATTGTGGTCGCTCAGTTGAGCGAAACCAATCCTGCTCTGGCAATCTGGTTGAACGACTTTTCCACGAAGGGCAAAATCCAAGATGGAGAAGCTTACATTCAAGAGTTGCTGAGGGAAAATCAAGATTTAGGATTTCGGATCATGACTGTGCGAGAGTATATGGCTCACGATGTGACAGAATATTTGCCAGAAATGGTTTCTACTGGCATTCAACAGTCGAATATGGAACACAGACGCCAGCATTTGGAGCGAATTACGCAACTTAATTGGTCTGTTTCTAGCAGTCATCCTGAAACATCAATAGATTCTGAAGCGAATCTGGATAATTTGTCGAGTTAATCGATCGACAAGTGCGATCGAACACACACACCTTAGAGATACAAAAAATGAGAACTTTACCAAAAGAGCGTCGTTACGAAACTCTGTCCTATTTGCCCCCGCTGACAGACGCGCAAATCGCCAAGCAACTGCAATACATCTTGGATCAAGGCTACATTCCCGGCGTAGAATTCAACGAAACCTCTGCTCCTGAAATGCGCTACTGGACTCTTTGGAAATTGCCTTTATTTGGTGCTCGCAGCGTCCAAGAAATCATGGTTGAAATTCAAGCTTGCCGCCAAGAAAATCCTCAGTGCTACATCCGCGTCATGGGTTTTGACAACGTGAAGCAATGCCAAGTGCTCAGCTTCATCGTGCACAAGCCTAGCACCAGAGGCTACTAAGCTTTAACAGCCCTATTTTTTTAGGGGAAAAGAAGACTCGGCGGTTGAAACCGCGTCTATACAAACAAAACCCGCCGACGCGGGTTGAAGAGTCAACAGTTAAAGCGGTAGGGTGCGTCAGTTTAGTAATTCTCAATAATCACTCCTAATCTCATTCTGACGCACCATTCCGGGTGTGCGTCAGTTGTGAGATTGTGAGTTTTTCCCGAAATCTTCCTCGCTGACGCACCCTACTTCACTTCCTTCTTCCTTCTTCCTTCTTCCTTCTTCCTTCTTCCTTCTTCTACAGCTTACAAATAGCTTTCAAGACTTGCAGCAACACAACTGAAGATTCGGGTTCCATCAAAGTCAGAAAGGGCATTAACTGATAGGTGGGCGGATTGCCGCGACGGATATTAAGGAACTGATAAAACTCTCCGCTAGTTGCAAGTCCCCAGACTGACTCCTGATATTCTAAACTTTTATAGGCATAAGTTAGCAGTTGGGGCAAACCAGCACGAGGAGCAATTAGACTGTTTTTAGATTCTATTACTAAAATCCAAAATTGTATATCAGCGGCGATTTGTTTCTCTTTATTGATTGCTAAGATGTCAAATCGACCTGTAATCGTTGTGTCTTCATCTTCTATAGTAATATTAGCAATATTTTCTTCCAGACTCATCTTTAATGGCGATCGATAAAAGCCTGCCAATCGCATTAAAGGAAAAGTAGCTAGAGCTTGTACCAGCCCTTCAGAGACTTTTTCCACAGAAAGGTATTCGCGAAAATCGTTGCGGATTTGTACGAGTTCTAGCTGTTCAAACTCGGCGAGTGGTTCTAATGATAAGAAACTTGGGTACGTATCGTTATTAAAGATTTGTTGAAACTTCAAAAAATCACTAACTTCATTGAGCGTTATATTTTTAGCATTAATAACTGTCATAACTTTAAAACCAATTAAGTCTCTATTGTGATTCTAACATATCGGCAAAAGTAGTTTCGTAGTAAGGACTAAAGTCCTTAAATTCGAGGCCGAAAGGACTAAAGTTCTGACTACGAATCTAATCTACTCGATCCATTACAACTCCGTCAACTATTTCATAACCCCAACTAGAATGTCTGGCTGCAAGTTGTTTCGCCATGCCATATTCGCCCAAACTGCAAAGCTCTATTAACTGCTGAAAACCTAAATACTTCTCATGCTGCAATCTTTCCTGGCGCAGCTTTGCTCTTTCGGGATTTGAAGGACTTGCCCGCTCAACTCCCAGCGGATTGATATCGCTAATTCGTTTCATTTTAGCCTCATTAAAAAGGAATAGATTCTATAATTTCACCATCAACTATTTCATAACCCCATTCTGGATTAGCAGCGATTTGTTTTTCAACTATACTGCAACCGAGAGGAGTTTGGTAAGCTTTTTGTAAAGAGGAAATACTGGGGATTTCGGCGGCGGTAGTCTGTTCTTGTTGTTCGAGTTTGGGCGGTTCTGGTGTCGGTTCAGATGTGGATTGATTCAGGGCAAATTGCGGCGCGATCGCCCCTAATTTCCGCATCACGCTATCCTTGGTGATTTGCGGTCTTTCGTTGAAGGAAGACGGTAAATATGCGTTTTGCACGCCCTGGTTTTTAGCTTTTAGTGCATCATCCGCGAGGCGATCGCACTTTCGCAAAAAACCCTCCCACAAATCCTTCCCCAAAACAGGATTTCTCAAGTCAGCACGAGCCCTAGAAACTGCTGCTTCCAGCGGTTCACCCTTGTGGACATAATACTGAATTCGCTCCTCTTCAAAGGCCGGATAAGGCACTTCTGGCGCTATTTCCCAATCCCGCTTCACCTTCTGACTTTCTCCTAAAGGAATTCCCGCGATAAACTCATCCCAAAAAGTTGAGGCTAAGCCCTTAGTGATGCTATCAATAATTTTGAATGCCCATCCCGAAGGATTACCAAATCCTAAATTACGTTCTTGAGCATAGGCTTCTAAAGCTCGTTGAAAATTGTGAAGTTGTTCTTGGGAGTTCCAAGGGCCGCTAAATCGGTAATTTGGGGTGACTGTAACGGCTATTTTCTGGCGGGGTTGACCGAAATGTTTGTCGGCTTTAACTGCATGATTTGATGGGGAATTATCAGCAACTATATCTACAGGATAATTGAGACTTTTGGGAAGAGTTTGTGTTATGATATCTTCAGGATTGGCTGTGAAATAAGTATTTAATTTTAACTCGAATGCGTCAATATCTGCCCAGAGTTCTAGGGTTTTGGCGTAGGGATTTGGTAGTTTTTCTTTCAATAAAAGTCGCGCTTTTAGTTGCTGTCTCGCCAATTCCTGTTCTTCGAGATTTAAACCAGTGGCTTTTTCAATTTCAGCGGTGTTAGTTTGCACCCAATTCTCAGAATTGGCAAGTTGAGATTGCCATTGAAATAATTGGCACAGAAAAATAGTGGCTGTGACACCGCCGGTAATCTTGGCTAATTTGGGATAATAGATTACCGGATTTCCGACGTTTCCTAAAAATATGCCTATTTGCATCTTATATATTCTCGTTTGATTACTCCTGGACTCAGAAACCGCAGAACCTAAGAAACCGGGTTTTTTGTGATTTTTGGGTGGTGTAACAAAGTAGCTTGGTAAAAACCCGGTTTCTCGCCACCCACAAAATCTAAGAAACCGGGTTTTTTGTGATTTTTGGGTAGTGTAACAAAGTAGCTTGGTAAAAACCCGGTTTCTCGCCACCCACAAAATCTAAGAAACCGGGAATCTAAGAAACCGGGTTTTTTGTGATTTTGGGTGGTGTTACGAAGTAGGTTGGTAAAAACCCGGTTTCTCGCCACCCACTAATATAGCTTTAAAGTTTATATTCAAGAGGCTCACAAAACTCATTTACCCCAATCTTAAACACATAAATAATCACCGCAGTTATCAAAATATCCGGGCAAATACTTGCAGCAACTAAATCTCCGAAAGCTGCATTCAATCGCCCACTTGTCAACTCTTCTTTGACCTCCGACTTGCAGATAGCAACGCGGCATCTTTTGGCTAATCCGTCTAACCAATTTTCAGAAATATTCGGTTCTTGTCCGGCTTGAATTGCCAGAGATATCGCTGCATCTTCGATATTTCCCTCGCAATCTTCGATTTCGTCTAGGGCTTTTAGGGCTTCGGGATATTCGGCTAATTCGGAGCGAAATCTGGCAATTTCTTGTGAAGTAATAATCACCATAAAATTTTCCTGTGTTCTCTGGTGGCGGGGTAAGTTTAGGAGTTAAAGTTGATATTATAGCATTTTTGGGATAAATGGCATTGCCCCCAAAAAATGCAACTGTAGCGAATCTTCAAACCCATACAAAATAACTCATGTAAAATCTAAAATCTAAAATCTAAAATGGTATCAGGTTGGGATTGGGCGATTCACAGGGATAGCTGCGGCGCGTACTTAATTACATTTTCAACTCATATTTGGGACTTTCGCTGTCAGGACTGAGGTTAAAATTGACAGAAAGCGCTGCTAAAATTGATTTGTAGGACTCATATTTATCGGGAGTTGGGAAAAATGACAACAGTTACTTTAAACTTAGATACTGTCGAATTAACAGATGAACAGTTTTACCGTT
Organism: Chroococcales cyanobacterium; assembly: GCA_038260455.1. Taxonomy (GTDB): domain Bacteria; phylum Cyanobacteriota; class Cyanobacteriia; order Cyanobacteriales; family Microcoleaceae; genus Microcoleus. The sequence goes on from JBBSNU010000229.1 coordinate 5,983, forward strand.
TGTGCCAGATGAATCGAGACTGGCAATTTGAACGGACATCGAAAGGAGAAATCATCATTATGTCACCAGTAGGCGGAGTAAGCGGCAATCGAGAAGCCGATTTAATTGGCTATTTGGGCTTGTGGAACCGTCAAACGCAGCTAGGAAGAGTGTTTAGTTCTTCGACAATTTTTAGGCTACCGAATAACGGAGACCGTTCCCCCGATGCGGCTTGGGTTAGCTTAGAAAGATGGTCTGCTTTGACAGCAGAACAACAAGAAAAATTCCCGCCAATTTGTCCTGAATTTGTAATAGAATTGCACTCGCGCACAGACCCGCTGCGCCCGCTTCAGGAGAAAATGCAGGAGTATCTCAACAGCGGTTTGCGCTTGGGTTGGCTGATTAATCCTCAAGACGAACAAGTAGAAATTTATCGTCCTAATCGCGAAGTAGAAATTCTACAATTTCCTGTGAGTTTATCGGGGGAAGATGTGTTGCCGGGATTTGTTCTTAATTTGCCGATACGTTAACCGCAGATTAAGGCAGATTTTATAAAGTAGTGCTAGATATCACCCCCCCCAACCCCCCCTTAGTAAGGGGGGGCTATGACTTCATCCATAGCAAATTTTTAGAAAAATGGTATAAGGCTCATTTACACAGATTGACGAAGATAATTTCCAGATTAGCTACTGATTTTCTCAGATTTTTCCTGTTTCTAATTGTATTTTTTTGGGACAAATATCATCGTCGTACCAACCAGTCAAAGCAACGGCCAAAGCATCGGCCGCATCGTCAGGTTTCGGAATATAACCTAGTTCCAACTCCCGCGCTACGGCTTCTTGTACTTCCGATTTGTCAGCATTCCCTCGCCCAGTTAAAGCTTTTTTAATTTGAGCGGGTGTAAACTCGAATAGGGGTACTCCGCACTGCGCTAATACTAGGGTCAAAACGCCGCGCGCTTGCGCTACAAGTATGGTATTTCCCATTTTGTAAAAGAACAGTTTTTCGGCTATTGCTAAATCTGGTTTTACCTGTTCGATTACTGCGTGCAAATCTTCGTAAATTGTTTTTAGGCGCTGTCCCATTTCCTGTTTTGGCGTTGTTTTAATTACGCCGCAATCAATCATGGAAACGCTGTTTTGATCTTGTTTTCCGGGGACAATTTTACAGGAAATTGCGCCGTAGCCGAGATTGGCTAAGCCCGGATCTAATCCTAAAATTCGTTTTTCCATTGCCGGAATGAGTAATTGGGAATTGGAATGATATCAAATCCGGTAGCATCGGAATTATGTAGTGCGAGTGTCCCCGCTCGCGACGTGGATCGCGAGCGGGGACGCTCGCACTATCAATGATTAAAATATATAATTCCGATGCTATCGGAAACGATATGAGGTATGAAAATTTGGGGGATGTCAGTCTTGGGCGCATGAATACTAAAGAAACCGGGTTTTTTACCAAACGGAGGCTGAGCCTCCGGATCTGCATTACCAGGCAGAGCCTGGTAACGAGCAGCAAGAAACCGAGTTTTTTACCTATTTCACCTAAGAAAGGCAGAGCCTC
>JBBSNU010000230.1:0-7507 GCA_038260455.1 Chroococcales cyanobacterium
CATCATACTAGAAGTCGTAATCTAATTCTATACTTCTATCGTATAAATACATTTGATTTAGCGGTCAAATAGCCAGCCGATTTAACAAAAATAGTAATTTATTACCCAGCCAGTTAGTTCTGCAATGCCGAAAACAAAACTTAGGATTCTGCCTGAGATATAATTTTATTGCGAGAGAGAAGCAGACTAACCGGAGGTGTCGCTGCTCTCAAGTTCGATCGACCTTAATCTTTACCAAGTATAAAATTTTACCCAAACCCTGCCAAATCAACCATCCAAAACTCCCCAACTCTCCCCACATTAAAATAAAGATTAGCTTGCTCGATCGCACTCGGATTGCTCGATCGACAATTAGCCAGTTTAAGCTGCTGTCTTTTTTCAGCTATTACCACTTACATTTATTGCGATCGGTCTACTTAATTAGGAACTGCCAGTGACACCCAAACTACAGCCATCTCAAAATTCCAACTCCCGCAAAAAATCAGAAAAAATTCCCTGGTTCGAGCGGTTCATGGCACTGGTCGCCATCGGAAATTTAAGTCTAGTATTATTTGACATAACTTACATCCCCTGGCGTGATTTCTACTTCCGGCAACTACCAGTTATTACCAAAATATACGACCCATTTAAAGGAATTCAACCCCACCGAGACACCCAGAAATATCTAGAAACTTTAGAAGAATTAAAAATTCAAGTAGTGCAAACAGGCTTGCAATCTCCCCAAGTAGCAGCCAAATTGCAGGAAATCAACAATCTGACCGCAAAAATGATCGACGAAGATCCCTTTCGAGTAGCATCAAAAAGCGGTGCCCTAGAAAAAATCAAAGACCGGATGCGCGATCGCGCCCCGAATCCGCAAGACTCCGCCAAACAATCATTCACAACATTCTGGAGTCAAAACTATTTAAACAAAAAAGGCTGGCAACAAGAAATCACTTGGTTTGATGCCAAAATCAAGCCGTTAATCGCCACCAACTATTACCGCACGATGGGAGAAAACGGCGACTTTACCGACAACTTCTGGCAAATCGACCTGCCATTTATGGCTTTATTCGCGATCGAATTTCTAGCCCGCACCTACTTCATCAGCCGCCGGCATCCCAGCGTCAATTGGCGATCGGCCATGCTGTGGCGGTGGTACGACATCTTTCTGTTCCTCCCATTCTGGCGCTTGTTGCGAGTATTGCCCGTCATAATTCGCATCCACCAAGCTAAAATGCCAGACCTCCAACCCATACGCACCCAAATCAGCCGAGGTTTCGTCGCCAACTTCGCCCAAGAATTGACCGAAGTAGTAGTAATTGGCCTGATCAACCAGATGCAACAATCCATTACCACAGGCGAACTAGCCCGTCAACTATTTCAATCCCCCAAACACCGCTATCTAGACATCAACAATATCAACGAAATAGAAGCGATCGCCACCCATCTAGTCCAAATCACCGTCTACAAAGTCCTGCCGCAACTCCAGCCAGACCTAGAAGCCCTCCTCCGCTACAATATAGAATTATTTCTCAAACAATCCCCCCTCTATCAAGGATGGAAGCAAGTGCCCGGATTGGGAAACCTCCCCGCACAGCTAGCAGAGCAATTAGTTGCAGAACTATCCAAATTAGTCACCCTCGGCCCCCAAGATGCCTACGAAGCCTTTAAAATCGCCAGCGAAGACCCCGTAGGCACCAAACTCTCAAGCCAGCTAGTCCAACATTTCGGGCAAGCTTTAGGAGCCGAACTCCAACAGCAGCAAACCTTGCAAGAAATACAACTGCTGTTGTCCGACTTCCTAGAAGAGTTCAAAATCAACTACATCCAGCGGTTGAGCGACGAAGACTTCGAGAAAATTTTAGAGCAAGCTAAGGAACTGCAGCGGATAGCCCCTCGTTAAGCTAACGGATGTTGGAGGAAGAAGGAAGAAGGAAGAGGGAAGAAGGAAGAAGGAAGAAGGAAGAGGGAAGTTCGGCAACGGATTATTTAACGGATTTAACGGATTTAGATGTAACGGATGGATGTTGAGGTTCGATTTTTCCCCTCTCTCCAGCACTCCCACTCTCCCACTCTCCCCCTCTCCCCCTCTCCCCCTCTCCCCCTCTCCCCCTCCCCGACACTCCCCTCCGACACTCCGCCGGCGCGATCGATTTGTCACCGGACGGGCGATCGAGCTAAACTGAAAACTGAGGTCAACTTCGATCGGAGGCAGCCCTCAAACTTCTTGGAAGAAACTGTTTCACCTAGGAGTGGGTCAAGCCCACTTTTTTTGTTGCGTTAGTCGCAGCCAAACAACTTAGGGCATCACACCTGCAAGCTGAAGACTTGCCGGCCGCGGGCGACGCAACAAAGTCATCCGTAGGCTAGGAAACAGAAAGTAGAAGGCAGAATTTAAACCCCACAAGCTCATCCTCGGGCTTGAAAATCTGACATCTTTTTCTTCATTCCACAAATCAACTTGAGGGTAAAAACCCTCAGATATTGCGGTCAAAAATCAGGTCGGTCGATTTGAGATTTTCCATTTTCGATTTGAGATTTACTCCACAGATTAATCTGGGAGCCAAAACTTGAGTCTAAAATTTTTGGCTCTCCCCGACAGCAGTCGGGAGCCGATCTCGGTTTTTGGGCGGGATCGAAGCAAAGCAATCTCAACAACTGATTTTTCCTTACCGTTTCCGAGTTCAGGAGTTTTAACTTAAGTATTCGATGTCAGGAACCTCAGCCCTGACGGCATGAGGCTTGTTAGAGAAATTTAGCAAGCTATTCTGACCAGACCCCTAGAAATAGGAGCCGATATATGGGTCAAGACACCCTGGGATGCGTGCCAGTCCCCTGCCCTGTCGTTACCCGCCCGACCAGTTTCCAGGTAACAGAAACAGTGCGTGTAACCCAACAAGTCCATATATCTCGGTCTGCACAAACATTACCCCGTAAGGGAGGCTCGAAAGAGCAAAATACTATGCGTACAGGATTGGGAGATTTGAAACGGTAACTGTCCCATTGAAAGTGCAGTACAAAAGCACACCGAACCAACCAATCCCAAGGCGGTAGTAAATCCAAAAAACAATAATAAAGCCGTCCTAGAAGGACGGGGTTTCTACCCATTTTTCTGATGACTCATCCCCTAATCCCACAAATCATTGACTTAGCTACCCCCGTTGCGGAAACACTGGGATTGGAAGTAGTGGGAGCAGTGTTTCACACCAACCAAAATCCTCCCGTCTTGCGGGTAGACATCCGCAACATCCAGCAAGACACCGGTTTAGCCGACTGCCAGCGGATGAGCACAGCTCTCGAAGCCGAATTAGACGCAACCGACATCATCCCCGACGCCTACGTGCTAGAGATTTCCAGTCCCGGAATATCCCGATTGCTAAGCAGCGATCGAGAATTCATTACCTTTAAAGGCTTCCCAGTGACAGTCAAAGCCACCGAACCAGACTCGCGAATCAAAGAGTGGAAAGGACTACTGGTAAGCCGGGATGAAACAGCGGTTTATCTCAATCAAAAAGGGCGACAGGTTAAAGTTCCCCGCCCTCAAATTGCCCGAGTTGAACTAGACGAAGGAAAAGAGGAGTAAAGGTAAATTTTGAGTTTTGAGTTTTGAGTTGTCGGGGCGGTGCCTGTGAGTGTCCGCCAGATTTGAGATTTGAGATTGCCTCGCAGTAAGCTGAAAATGCTTCGCTGCGAGTTAATTTTTAAGAATCAAATCGAGAGCGGCGGCTTGAGTTGGAACAACAAATAAATTGTGACAATACCGAACTTCCCCAATCCTATTTGGGTAACTCATAAATCATCACCCATCAATTATCAAAACTCACAAATTATCTTTTCCCAGATTACCAGTTACGTATTGTCACAGTAAAAAAAGGAGTGTTTTATATGTCAATGGTTCCCCTGCCCGGACTCAAAGAAATGGTCGAAGGTATTAGCAAAGAGCGAAATTTACCCAAACACGCCGTCCAAGCAGCCTTGCGAGAAGCCCTGCTCAAAGGATACGAACGCTACCGCCGCACCCAAAAACTAGACCACTTCAGCGAAGAATACTTCGATAATTTTGATGTAGAACTGGACTCAGAACAAGAAGGTTTCCGCGTTTTAGCAAACAAAACTATTGTCGAAGAAGTCGAAAATCCCGATCACGAAATATCACTTGTGGAAGTGCAAGAAGTTGCCACGGAAGCTCAGCCGGGGAGCATCGTACTCGTAGACGTAACACCAAATCAAAAAGAATTTGGTCGCATGGCCGCCATTCAAACTAAACAAGTTCTTGCTCAAAAACTGCGCGATCAACAGCGCAAAATGATTCAAGAAGAGTTCAAAGATTTAGAAGAAACTGTTCTTCAAGCAAGAGTGCTCAGGTTTGAGAGGCAGTCGGTAATTTTAGCAGTCACTAGCAGTTTCGGTCAGCCGGAAGTAGATGCCGAACTCCCCAAGCGCGAACAGTTGCCCAACGACAATTACCGGGCCAACGCTACGTTCAAGGTTTATCTCAAAAAGGTAGGCGAAGGCTCCACGAGAGGGCCGCAGTTACTTGTTTCTAGAGCAGATGCAGGTTTGGTGGTTTACCTGTTTGCTAACGAAGTACCAGAAATAGAAGACGGGGTGGTGAGGATTGTCGCCGTAGCCAGGGAGGCAAATCCGCCATCCAGGCACGTCGGCCCCCGGACTAAAATAGCAGTTGATACGCTCGATCGCGATGTAGACCCGGTAGGAGCCTGCATCGGAGCGCGGGGATCGCGGATTCAGGTAGTAGTCAACGAATTGCGCGGCGAAAAAATAGACGTGATCCGCTGGTCTCCAGACCCGGCAACCTATATCGCTAACGCTCTGAGTCCTGCTAGAGTAGATGAAGTGCGTTTGGTTGCCCCAGAAGGCAGACGAGCTCACATTTTGGTCGCTGAAGACCAACTGAGTCTTGCCATAGGCAAAGAAGGTCAGAACGTCCGCCTCGCAGCCCGCCTGACAGGTTGGAAAATCGATATCAAAGATATTGCTAAGTACGATCGCGAGGCCGAAGACATCAAATTGGCAGCAGAAGCAACCAGGCTGGAAGAAGAAGAAGTAGCAGGAGACTACTACGAAGACGAAGACGAAGCATCAGGCTTCGACGGTGAGGCGGAAACCGCCGAATTTGCAGCAGAAAAGGCAGCAACGGACGAAACCGCAGCCCCAGTCTAAAAACTGCGCTCTTGACCAAGATTTTTCCGCACGGGAGACAAGGAGAACTTGTCCCCCTCGGACACTACCCTCCTCTTCTCCCCCTCTCCCCTTCTCACTTTGATGAAACCGAACTACCGGTGTTGTGCAAGTTGTCGAAAAATAGCTCCAAAGGAAGCTTTTTGGCGAGTAGTCAGGCTCTATCCTTCTCATCAGGTACAATTAGATCGCGGCCTCGGTCGTTCCGCTTACCTTTGTCCGGCGAGCGAATGCCTCAAAGCAGCTCAGAAAAAAAATCGACTTGGGCGATCGCTCAAAGCGCCTGTGTCTGACGAACTGTACCAAACACTTTGGCAGCGTTTAGACACATTTGACTGTACATCTGACTGTACATCTGACTCGGGTTCAACCGGGCGAAAAACCGACAAGAGTTCGGTATCGACTGTATAATAAACCCTCGCGAGCAGCACGCGCCAGTAATTACTGGTAGCGCAAGCTCTACAACCTCAATCCGATCGGCCCACCAGTCTGGAAAGATTTGTGTCAGATTAGATAAGGGTAGGGTACTAGCAGAGGTATCCTCAAGGTGGAAAAGCCAACTTAGAAGCTTGAAAAAGTGGCAGTTGCCAAAAAAATCACACTTCGACAGTTGCCACTTTTCCAAAAAAACTTGAAAATTATCTCAAGGCAGACTTCAGTGATCTGCATCTTTTAGATAAAATTACCTCGCTGAGTACCAAAACCCCGATTCCTGACACTGAATCAATCACAGCGAATGATGTCGTCATTAGAACAAAGAATCAAAATGTAAAAACTGGTTGGCACAAAAGAGGGCAGAGTGGATGAACAACGGCAAAGTAAGAATTTACGAATTATCACGGGAACTAAATTTGGATAATAAAGACATCTTGGCAGTTTGCGAGCGGCTCAATATTTCAGTCAAGAGCCACAGCAGCACAATTACAGAATCAGAAGCAGAACGAATTCGCAAAACGGCGGAAAAATACGTAGCCAGCAGCCACTCTTCCCCCGGCAAGCCAGCTCCTACCGAAAGAGCTGCAGCGCCATCTAAAGAGTCTGGCCCTCACCCTAACGACCAACAAAAAAAACAGCAAATTTTAGAAATACGCAGTCCAAAAGTACGGCCGGCTGGTGCTTCCTCCCAGCAGGCGGGCAACGAGGAGCAAACAACCCAGCCTGGTGCTACCGTGGCAACTCCTCCCAAATCGCCTGCCGCTCAACAACTCCAGCCCCCCGCTAAACCAAATATCAATCGACCGGTGCTGTCGAAGCCAAATGTCTCTGGCTCGGGAGCAACTTCGGAAACAGATTCAGAAACAGATTCAGAAACAGCTTCGGAAACAGTAGGTGCGATCGCCCCGGAAACAACTGCCGAGGATCAATCACCTGCGGCAACTGCGACAGCTAAACCGCCGTCGTCCAAGGCACCCGATCGCGCCCCGCGCCAGCCAGCACCACCCCCAGCACCACCAGGGGCCAAACTCACGTCGCCACCAGTCAGAGCGACGGCGGAGTCGGCGACGCAAACCCCACAAAGTCTGGGAAACAAGCCGGTACTCAAACTTGCCAGAACCGAGCAAGAGCAATCACAACAGACAGAAAATCTGGAAGCGCCGGCAAAACCGAGCCGCCCCAGCAGACCCGCACCGGGAGGTAGTGAGGGCCAAAGACCTCGCCCTAGCGCTGGCGGCCCTGTCAGAACTGCACTTGCCGATCGACCCCAGCCCGGTGGCCCGCGCCGGAGCCTAGCGCCCGTAACGTCAGCAGGAGGGCTGCGTAGCCGAGGTGGTGACACCGGAGCCGCAGGGGATGACACTGATGACAATGATGAAGATAATACGCCGTTGGATACTCTTCTCCTTCCCAAGCCAACTCTCCCTCGTCCTGCCAAAAAGACATCGGTAATTTGGGAAGAAGATGATGACGAAAACTCAGATGCTGCCAAAGCGGCCAAAAAGGTCAAGCAGGCACGTTCTCGCCTCAAACCAATTGACGAGGATGATGATGACTTAGAAAACGGGTTGGATATGCCAGCACCGGTCACGGTCAGCCTGTCCCTAGCCCGCCCAGCTAAACCAAAGGCACAAGCAGCACCAAAGTCAACACCAACTCCGGGCGCACCCGGAAGCAGCGGCAAAAACAAAAGACCGGGCCCTTCTCACGATAAAAGTTCTTCTGGTTCTTCCGGGGGACGCGGCAGCCGGGGCAAAACAGCCGAAGCTAAGGTAGAACGTCCAGAAAAGCTGCTGCTGAGCAGACCGATGACCGTTCAAGAACTAGCAGTTACTTTGGCTGTTCCCGAAACCGAAATTATTAAACGGTTGTTCTCAAGAGGCATTGC
>JBBSNU010000231.1:0-7451 GCA_038260455.1 Chroococcales cyanobacterium
AATCGCGACGTATTTCAAACCCTCACGGACAAATTTAACCAAACACATCCTCACATCCAAGTAAAACCAATTTACATCGGACAGCCAGACCAACAAATGCCAAAAATCCTCACAGCAATAGTAGGAAATGCACCGCCGGATTTGCTGTGGAACGTTCCCACAATTGGCGGGAAATTAGCCGAACTAAACGCAATTCAACCCTTAGAAGAATGGCTGGACAAATCGCCCCGGAAAGCCGAAATCTATCCGGCATTGTTCGAGTCAATGGAACTCGACGGACACATTTGGTCGGTTCCCCTAGCCACAAACAACGCGGCCATATTTTACCGTCCCAGCTTATTTAAAGCAGCAGGAATCGAACAAGTGCCGCAGAATTGGGCGCAATTAAAGCAAGTAGCCCGATCGCTCACCAAGGACACCAACGGAGACGGCCGCACAGATCAACACGGCATAGTGCTCCCCCTAGGCAAAGGAGAATGGACAGTATTTACCTGGCTACCATTCATGTTCAGCGCCGGCGGCGAACTCTTGGGCCAAACACCTCAAACTTCTGTACCGCAAATCGACAATCCCGGTGCTCTCGCCGCCTTAGAATTGTGGAGCGACTTATTAACAGAAGGTTCAGCAATACTGTCAGCACCCGAACGCGGTTACGAACTCGACAACTTTATCGCCGGCAAAGTTGCGATGCAAATCACCGGGCCCTGGACTCTAGCACAATTGCAGCAAAGCGCGATCGACTACGCAGTGATGCCCGTACCCGCCCTCAAACGCCCCGCAGCAGTTGTTGGGGGTGAAAACCTATTTTTAATGAAAACCTCCCCAGAACGCGAGAAAGCAGCCCTTGAATTCTTAGAATACGCGATCGGCGAAGAATTCCAAACAGCCTGGGCCTTGGGAACAGGTTACTTGCCAATTAACTTAAAAGCCAGACAGAGCAAAGCTTATCAAAGCTTTGTGGAAAAAAACCCTGTTTTGCGAGTATTTTTAGAACAAATGAACTCCGCCCGATCGCGCCCAATCATCTCAGGTTACTCCCGCCTGTCAGAAAATGCAGGTCGCGCCATAGAAGCAACCCTTCTGGGCAAAAACCCCCAAGATGCTCTTAAAGAAGCTCAAGAGCGTTTGACACTAACCTTAGATATTACGAAGTAAGATACAGATTGATAATTGGGAAAAAAGTAATTGGTCAAACAACTGGCGATCGCTCCACTTAGTTGAGAATCCCTATGATCAATAGACGATCGACAACAGTCAATCGCTTTCCTCCCTTGAAATCATCTGCGTAGATATAGCAATCCTAAATGATTTTCTGTAGGGACACGGCACTGCCGTCTCCGGGACACGGCAGTGCCGTGTCCCTACAGATGGATTTTGGGGAAATCACATTTATGTTCGCGGTAAGGATAATGATTTAGGATTGCTATATGCCTAGATAAGCCCCACATCTGCAGTTGACCTAATAAAAAATATCTGCAAAAAGTCTAGTCTGTGCGTTTATATTGGCAAAAAAGGATACTTCCAACACTTCTTTATGTTAATTAGACCGCACAACAAAAAAAAACACCCTCAACGGCTCCACAAAAAGTTATCTAAAAAGGTTCTCCCCCTACCTACCCCCCATAACCTACCATCACTTAATAGAAACATTTTTGCTACCCAGTACCAATCCCGTGCCGCCTACTGAGACCCGAACAACCGTCCACCTTTTCCCCAAACGACAATGCAGAAAAAGTTCCTTAACGCAATCAAAGGACATTCCTGGCGGTACTTCCTCACAGTAGGCGCGATCGCCTCGATCTACTATGTGGCATCGCAATTGGCAGTTTCCACCCTCACCCTGAGTACAGAAATCAACCCCATGTGGCCTGCAGCAGGAATTGCCCAAGTCGCCCTGCTGCTGTTCGGGCCCAAAATGTGGCCGGGAATTGCGATCGGAGGCTTCCTGTTCAGCATGAGCGTACCGTCGGCCAACATCGCCGCCGCCTCGATCTCTGCCTGCGCCAGAACCCTGCAAGCGTGGACGGGAACCTATCTGCTGCAGGGCATGAATTTTGACGCCAGACTCGATCGGCTCAAAGACGTTTTAGGAATAGTCGGACTCTCAGCCTTCGCATCTACCCTAATCAACTCCACCATCGGCAGCATCGTCGTCTGCCTGAGCGGCTTATCTAGCTGGAGCAATTTTGGCACGATTTGGGCGACTTGGTGGGTAGGAGACGCTATGGGAATTTTGCTCGTCGCCCCGCTGCTGCTGACATGGCACAAATTGCCCAAAGTCCCCATCAATCGCAAACAGATGATAGAACGAGCGATTTGGCTGCTGCTGCTCGTAGCAGTGGGCTGGCTCGTCTTCTGCTCCCGCACCCGCGCCGCCTACGCCCGCTATCCCCTCGAATACCTACCATTTCCCCTAGTAGTTTGGGCAGCCTTTCGATTCGGCCAGCGCTACACGGCCCTTTCCAACTTCCTCATCTGCGGCTTCGCCATCTGGGGCATAGCCCGAGGCAGCGGCCCCTTTCTCAAACACTCCAGCAGCATCCCCCAAGCACTTTTATCCCTGCAAGCCTTCATCGCTGTCATCGCCGTCACAGGATTAGTTTTAGCAGCCACCGTCTCCGAACGCCGCCAAGCAGAAATCTCCCTGCGCGCCAGCGAAGCCAGCCTCGCCAACGCCCAGCGCATCGCCCAGCTAGGCAACTGGGACTTAGACCGGAACACCCAGCAATTGCGGTGGTCAGAGGAAATTTACCGCATCCTGGGACAGTGCCCGGGAACTCTGGAACCCAGCCGCGAAGCCTTCTTGGCATACGTGCACCCCGAAGACAGAGAATTAGTCAAAAGCTCGATCGAAGCGGCGTTATTTCAACAACAGCCCTATAGCATCGACTACAGGATCGTACTCCCCGACGGCAGCCAACGCACAGTCTGCGAACAAGCCGCCGTCAACTCCCTCTACATCACCAGCACCGTCCAAGACATCACAGACAGAAAGCGCGCCGAAGCAGCCCTGCGTTCTTCAGAAGAAAGATTTTCCAAAGCCTTTCACGCCTCCCCAGTCGGCATCAGCATCTGCACCGTCACAGACGGATGCTTCCTCGATGCCAACGAAAGCTTTTTGAGATCCTTGGGCTGGGAACAGCAGGAACTTATCGGCCGCACCGCCAGCGACGTAGGAATGTTGGTCAATTCAGAAGACAACGATCGCATCACCAAGATTTTACAAGCACAAAAGTCGATCGGCAACCAAGAAATCAAAATTCGCACCAAAGCCGGCGAAGTGCGCGACTGGCTGCTGTCAGCGGAACTCATCGACCTCGGCAGCACTCAGTGCGTTTTAATCATGACCAGCGACATCACCGAACGCCTGCGTTCCGAAGAATTCCGCCGGGGAAAAGAAGCCGCCGAAGCCGCCAATAAATCGAAAAGCATCTTTCTCGCCAACATGAGCCACGAATTGCGTACACCCCTCAACGCTATCATCGGCTACAGCGAGCTCCTGCAAGAAGATGCCCGAGAGATTCCTGTAGACGAAGAGTTCATCGACGACCTCCAGAAAATTAACACCGCCGGCCAGCACTTGCTAGCGCTGATCAAAGATATTCTCGACTTCTCTAAAATTGAAGCAGGCCGCACCGACTTACACCTCGAAAGCTTCAGCATTTTAAATCTAGTTGAGGAAGTGCTCGCCACGATCGCCCCGATGGCCGACAAAAATAGCAATATCATAGAAATACAATGCCCTGAAGATATTGGCTCCATGCAGAGCGACTTAACTAAACTCCGACAGTCCCTGCTCAACCTGCTCAGCAATGCCTCAAAATTTACTTGCTCCGGCACAATTACTGTCGCCGTTACCCGCTCCCCCGAAACCCCCGCCGAAGCTGCCAAAAGACGCAAAAAACTTGCAGCCTATAGAGGAGACAAAACTGAAAATAGCTCGTCTCTATTGTCTTCCTCTCAAGATTGGATCGTTTTTACAGTCAAAGATACCGGCATTGGCATGAATTCCGAACAGTTAGCCAAAATCTTCGATCCTTTCACCCAAGCCGATTCTTCAACTACTAAGCAGTACGGCGGCACTGGTTTAGGTTTGACGATTACTCAGAAATTCTGCGAAATGATGGGCGGAGACATTAGTGCCTTCAGCGAGTTAGAGAAAGGTTCTACTTTTATAATTCGGCTGCCAGCTATTCTGAGCGAAACTTCGTTTTCCCTCGAAAATTCTGATAAATAGAGTCTTTTGCAAAGATGATTTTTTTCTGCAATTTCTCGATTGTTTCGTTTTTTGCTAAAAAACCGTCCAAAAATTTGATATAACTGCTATAAAAAGCTTAGGAATAAAAATTTAATAACTTAAGCGATTGACTCGTTTTACTCGTTACCAGGCTCTGCCTGGTAATGCAGATCCGGAGGCTCTGCCTCTCTTTGCCTTGCCGCTTCTGGAAACAGAGGAGTGTGGCAGAGGTTTAATTTATTAAATTTTCGTTCCTTAGTTATTGCGTTCAATCTACCGGACGCGATATAATTTTTTCCTCTTTCCTGCTGTTTCCTTCTTTCTTTTGTGATCAATATAAGTCAATGCGCTTGGGTTAACATTTTTATGTCCCGGAGATCCCCCTAAATCCCCCTTAAGAAGGGGGACTTTGAGAGGTTTCTTGTCCCCCCCTTTTTTTAGGGGTGTGCCAGGGAGATCTGTCTTAAGTAAACCGTATTGTTTTATGTCCCGGAGAACCCCCTCGCATCACCCGATCGCGCAGGGGGACGCAAAATGAAGTTTTTTTCTCCCATCCCAAGAGATCGGAGAGTACCAAGGGCGATCGGGCTTAACAATCGCCTATTGAAATATTAGTAAGCTGTTGTGCATTTAAATTGTATATTTCGACGATCGATCAAAAATCTTCTCCCCCTCTCCCCCTCTCCCTCTCTCCCCCTCTCCCCCTCAATCACCATACACAATCTAGATGCAAAACAGTTTAGCGCAGTTTCAAGAAATGGGGATAGCAGAGACGACCAGTCGCCTTCTCGCTCAAACATCCGATTTGGTTCGATCGCGACCGCTTCAATAATTGTCTTGCTGCGTATAAATACGATTAATTAAAAAGATATACTATAACAAATTGCTACAAAGCGCCAGAAATTATGCATCCACACCTCCAGCGCCAACTCGAACAACTCGGTTTAGCCGGCGAGTCCCCTCCCAACGCACAGCAGTGGCAGCTATTTTTAGATCAGGTAAGTTGTAGCTATGACGAAACTCACAGCCAGCAACAACAGGTGGCGTTGCAGGATGCAGCCCCCTCGCCCCAGTCCACCCCAGACTCTCCAACAGCTTCAGAATTCGATCGGCTGCAATCGACTTTCAACAGTTTGGGGGCGGGATTGTGTATCCTCGATCAAAACGGGTTTGTCATCTCCTTGAATCCCGAAGCCGAACGCTTGCTGGGGTGGCGGGAGTCAGAACTTTGGCGTGTTTCTCTGCTGTCTCGCATCAACAGTCAGCAAAACAAAAGCCAAACATCCCAAGTTTTGACGGCCGGGAAACAGTCACCAAGCAAAAGCGAAGATCGACCGATCGCACCTACACTATCTTTACAACAGGCGATCGCCCACCGTCAACCTTGCAGCAATTGGGACGACGAATTTCTGTGCAGCGACGGCAAAAAATTACCAGTTTCCTATTTTTTTAATCCCGCAATAGACGGGAGCGAAATATCAGTCTTGGTGTTTTTTGATATGATAGAACACAAGCGATCGCTCTCGATGCTGCAAGCAGTTATAGAATCTACAGATAGCGGAATTCTCGCCGTTGACAGCAACGGCAATATATGCAATTATAATCATAAAATTATTGAAATGTGGGGCTTGTCTCAAGCAGCAGGAAAGTTGAGCAATTCAGCGCTAGGCAAGGTAAAAAGCTCTGTCGAAACATGGTTTCCCTTCGCAGCACGCAAATTAAAAAAATCCCCAGAAATTCTTCAAGACCTAATGGAACTGTCGGCAAATCCAGAGGCTCAAATCAGCCAATTATTAGAACTTAAAGACGGAAAAATCCTCGAATTAAATTCGCTACCCTCAAAAGTCGGAGCAAACACAATCGGCAGAGTCTGGAGCTTTCGAGACGTTACCGATCGCCAAAAAGTAGAACGCGCTTTGCAGCATCGATTAGAATTAAATCAGTTGATTGCCCGTTTGTCAATCAATTTCATCGGCCAGCCAAGCTCGGAAACAGACAAATTTATCGATCGCACTCTCGAAGCAATCGCCACATTCACCGGATTTGACCGCAGTTACATCTACCTGTTATCAGCAGACAAAACCAGCGCCCAAAAAACCTACGAGTGGTGCAATGGCATTCGGGAAATAGAAGACAGCACCGACAAACCATTAGACATGGCAAAAATTCCTTGGATTGCCGCAAAGCTCGATCGCGCCGAAGACATCCACATCACAGAAATCGACGGACTCCCGCCCCCCGTACAGACTGAAATTGCCTATTTTCAAGGCAATAATTTACCAGAATTGCTGACTGAGTTCCCATCCCAAACAACCGATAAAGCAGCAATTTCCTCAACAAATGCGATCGCGCATTCCCCGGAAATAGAATTAAATAAACCTCAAAACAATCTGCAATCGCTCATAATTATCCCCCTAAATTGTAGTGAAAACCTAGTAGGATTTCTCGGATTCGAGAGCTTCCAACCCGCAACAGGTCGATCGACCGAAATATCAACTCCTCTAAAAATGGTAGGGGAAATGCTCGCCAATGCCCTAGAATGCCAGCGGGCAGAATTTGCCTTGCAGCAAGAGAAATCAAGCTACCGCAGCATCTTTGAAAACGCAGTCGAAGGCATATTCCAAACCACCCCAGACGGGCGCTACCTCAAGGCCAACCGCGCACTAGCCGAGATTTACGGCTACGAAACAGTAGGCCTACTTCTGGCCGAACTCACAAACATCAACCGCCAACTTTACGTAAACCCCAAGCAGCGCGCCGAATTTGTGGCGCAAGTGGGCCGAAGCGGCCAAGTCTCAAAATTTGAATCGCAAATATACCGCCGAGACGGCACCACAATCTGGATTTCGGAAAACGCCCGCAGCATCTGCGACGAAAGCGGCAGGGTTTTGTACTACGAAGGCACAGTCGAAGACATTACCGATCGCAAACAGGCAGAATCCGCCATGCAGTCGGCCCTAGAAGCCGCAGAATCGGCAAACCGGGCAAAAAGCACATTTCTCGCTAACATGAGCCACGAACTGCGAACGCCCCTCAATGCCATCATCGGCTACAGCGAAATGCTCAAAGAAGAAGCCGAAGAATTGGGCAGCGGCGAATCCGTCTCTGACCTCGAAAAAATCCGCAGCGCCGGCAAACACCTGCTTTCCCTGATCGACGACATCCTAGATATATCTAAAATTGAAGCAGGCCGAATGGATCTCTACTTAGAAAC
>JBBSNU010000232.1:0-7439 GCA_038260455.1 Chroococcales cyanobacterium
CCAGTAAAATCGGAAGGAAACCTTTTTTGGAAATCCCTAATTAGGGATGCAACGGATGAATCTGCCTTCTTTCTTGTGGTTGTGGAAAATAGCGGCTTGGTCAATGGGTATTTCCCTCTTAGCTTACCTGTTGCTGGCCGTTACTGGAACTTGGATGTTTGCCGCCCGCAGTACGAAACAGCCGCGCCCAAAATGGCTGCGTCCCTTTCATTTGGCGACTGGTACGGGAATGGCGACTTTGGTAATTTTACTGCTGGGAATTGGCGTAGTCGGTACGCTGGGATACTACGGAAATTTGGGTCACTCAGCTCATTTACCGGCCGGGTTAGCCGTGGTTGCTTTGGTGTTGGTTTCTGTTGGGAGTGGTTTGCAAATTGGCCCTAAACATCCTTGGGCGCGCCCCATCCACATTGGCACTAATATATTTTTAGGTGCTGGATTTGTGACTGTGTTGCTCACGGGATGGACGATCGTACAAAAATATTTACCGAAAGTTTAATGTTAGTAGTAATGTTTGTAGTGAGGACTTCAGTCCTTATCAATATTGAGGACTGAAGTCCTCACTACGAACCTACTATTTTACTGGTGAAATCTAAGATGTGTTGAGCGGTAATTTGCGGTTTTTCTAAGTGAGGAACGTGTCCGCAATCCGGTATCCAAATTAGTTGAGAATTGGCGATCGCACTTTCAAACTTCGTAGCATCTGCCGTCCCCAAAATTCGGTCTTGTTTTCCCCACAAAATCAGCGTTTGCTGCTGAATTTGCGAGAGTTTCCCCCCAAAACCTCCGTAACCGCCGCTTTTAGTAAAAGCAATTAAAGCTTGATTCCAGTTGGGCATTTCTAAGTGCAAAGCAGCGCAAGTTTGAGCATCCATCGTAGCAAAAGTTCGATCGAAATAAGCATTGACGCTGATTTGTTTGCGGATTTTAGGGTTTCGCAAAAATGAAGTTGCCAAATATCCTAAAGGAGGAATGAGAAATTTTCCCTTGTTAGAAGTGACGGCAAAACCTGCACTGTCGATCAGCACTAATTTTTTGACAGCTTCGGGATAATTGAGGGTGAAATCAATTGCTGCAGCACCTCCCATCGATGCGCCAACTAAGATTACAGGCTGCGAAATTAGCGATTTCCAGAAATAGTAAAGATGAGTGCCAATTGCCATTGCGCTAAATGCCAAATCTGCCCCTCTTTCTGTAAAGCCAAAACCCAATAGATCGATCGCCCAAGTTTCATTTTTTTCGGCAAGCAGGGGCAGCAGGCGGCGAAATTCAAATACGGAACTGTCGAAGCCGTGAATTAGCAAAATCGGCGTGTTGCCGCTGCCCTGACGCACGTAGGTGGTGGCTATTGGCTGCGGGCTCAGGGGGGTTGTAATTGCTGAATGTTGAATGCTTTGGGCTAAGGCGATTGAGGTAGATTCTGTGAGTTGCGCGATCGACTTTGGCAGAAAACTTGCTGGCATAATTCTTGATAAATTGTTAATTCCTAGCGGCGGTGTCCCCGCGATCGCCCTAACACTTAAGTATATATGCTCGATCGGCTTCTAGGACTTGGGTCGATCGCCCTGTAGTCTCACTCAGCCCAGCTAAGGCTGAGTTTGTTAAGCAAATGCTAAAATATTTGAGAATTATTACTAATAATTTCTTTTTAGTTTACTATGGTTAGGGGCAGCAAGTATTGGTTGCTGGTGATTAAAGCACACATTAGTATCTAACGCGCATCTAACTAAAGAGACATAAAACTAGGATTTCGCGAAAAATTTGCCTAATTATTAGGCCCGGAGAATAGTAGTTTCCGAAATATTCAAGGCTAAAGAGTGCGCTAGAACGGGAAATTTAGCCCTATCTGCGATCGCGCGCCGAGCGTATTGAGAATAAATATCAAGTTGCTCGAGAAGCAAGTCCAAGCAAGAAGTTACTAAAGTCGATCGACTTCCAAAACAGATGAACCAACAATACAGCCAACAAAACCAAGAGTCAAACCCCGGACATTTCAAGGGTTTTACCTTTTACGGCGAGACAGCAGAAGCCTCAGAAACCGAAAACAGCACAGAAGCTCAGATAGAAGGTCAACCAGACTCAGCTCAGAGTAAATCATTTCCGCTAGCAATGGCAAGCGTCGGCGACAAGCTGCGAATAGTCACACTCAGGGGTTCAGAAGGCTGTGTGCGTCGCCTCATCGGCATGGGATTTGTCTCCGGCACCGAACTTCAAATCATCAGCAATTCAGGCGGTTCCGTCATTGTAGCAATGGGCGACAATCGCATCGGTTTGGGGGCGGGTATGGCACAGAAAATTATGTGCACGAATTAAGGGAATTGCCATAAATCTACAGCAATCTTATTTCATTTGTGAACAAGATTTTTTTTATTAACCGCAGAGGGCGCAGAGGGCACAGAGGAAGAGAAAAGAGAGATATTCACAAATACTGAGAGGGTTGCTACATTCAAGACTTTGATTAAATTTGTACAATTTTAAACTGAAGCAAAAAAATAAATGAACGAGAAGAAACAACTGGGAGATTTAGCTGTTTGCAGTACCGGGAAAGTTATTGGCTATGAGAAAACAGCCCGTGGCTATAAAGGCAAATTGTTAGCAATGGGATTGACACCGGGAACCGAATTTACTGTCACTCGCCACGCACCTCTAGGAGATCCCGTAGAAATCCTAGTCCGGGGTTTCAAGCTCAGTTTGCGGAAAGATGAAGCAAAAACCCTATTTGTAGAGGAGATGAAATAATGGCCAAGCAAATTATTGGATTGGTGGGCAATCCCAATTGTGGAAAAACTACCTTATTTAATGCTTTGACAGGTGCTAACCAGCGAGTGGGAAACTGGCCGGGAGTAACCGTCGAACGCAAAGAGGGAAAATATACTCACGATGGTTTACCAATTACGATTGTTGACTTGCCGGGAGTTTATTCTCTAGATGCCGAAGATGGAGATACTGGCCTTGATGAATTGGTAGCGCGAGATTATTTGCTATCTGGCGAGGCAGATGTGATTGTTAATATTATTGACGCTTCCAATTTAGAGTGTAATTTGTATCTCACCAGCCAAGTCTTAGAGATGCGCGTACCGATGATTGTAGCGCTAAATATGATGGATCTTGCCAAAGAACGAGACATCCGAATTGATGTTAGCAAACTCGCAGAATGATTAGGCTGTATGGTCGTGCCGATGAGTGCTTCGTCAAATGACGGAGTGCCTCTGTTGCGGGATGCTGTGAATAAAGCGCTACAAAAGCCGATCGTACCATCTGCATACGTCGCTTATCCGGCTGTGATCGAAGATGCGATCGCCCAACTCATCCCGCATATCGAACAACACAGCCCAAATCGTAAAGCTGATGCCCGCTGGACAGCCCTGAAACTATTAGAATACCAGGATGATGTCGCCCCAGAACTCGCAAACAAAGACTTAGAACAAATAGTCGTCCCCCACCGCCGCAGAGTCCACGAAACCCTCAATGACGACTTAGATATTATCATTGCCGACAGCCGCTACACCTACATCCGCACCCTCACCCAAGGCATAGCCGAATCTTCCAGAGAAATCAAAACCAACATTTCCGATAAAATCGACCAAATTGTGCTCAACCGTTGGTTAGGCATCCCCGTATTCTTGATGGTGATGTACTTAATGTTCACCATTTCGATTAACGTTGGCGCAGTGTTTATCAACTTTTTTGACATCTTGTTGGGAACAATTTTTGTAGACGGTTTTGCTCAGGTTTTAGAAAGCCTCAATTCCCCTGGCTGGTTAATCGGAGTGCTCGCAAAAGGTGCTGGCGGCGGCATTCAAACTACATCTACCTTTATTCCTCAAATTGGGATGATGTTCTTGTGTTTGTCATTGTTGGAAGACTCGGGCTACATGGCGCGGGCAGCCTTCGTCATGGACAGATTAATGCGATTTGTCGGACTTCCCGGCAAATCCTTTGTACCGATGATGATAGGTTTTGGTTGCAATATTCCCGGAATCATGGCGACGCGGACATTGGAAAATAAGCGCGATCGCATGATGACGATTATGATGAATCCATTCATGTCTTGTAGCGCCAGATTAGCAGTTTACGCCTTATTTTGCGGCGCATTCTTCCAAGTTGGCGGACAGAACGTGGTGTTAGGGCTTTATTTATTAGGAATTTTAGCCGCAGTCTTCACCGGACTAATCTTAAAAAACACCATCCTGCAAGGAGAAGCTGCACCCTTTGTCATGGAACTGCCGCCCTACCACATTCCCAAACTCAAAGGTGTACTGCTGCGGACTTGGGACAGACTAAAGGCTTTTATCAAAAAGGCCGGTATTGCGATCGTCCTCATGGTGATTGTACTCGGATTCATGAACTCCGTCGGCACCGACGGTTCCTTCGGTAAAGACAACAGCAAAGATTCAATTTTGAGTGCAGTTGCCCCCACAGTCACACCCGTATTTACCCCGATGGGAATTACCCAAGAAAACTGGCCCGCCACCGTCGGTTTACTAACAGGAGTATTTGCCAAAGAAGTAATGGTTGGAACCTTAGACTCCCTCTACACCCAACTAGCCGACGAACAAAAAGCAGCAAGTGCAGAACCCGACAAACCAGAGGAACCGTTCAGCTTTTGGGGTGGCGTTAGCAAAGCATATCTCAGCATTCCAGAGAATATCGCAAAACTTCCCGGTCAACTTTTTGACCCATTAGGCTTAAGTTCCGCCAATATTACAGACCAACAACAAGCAGAAGAAGATCAAGGAATTTCTAACAGCACCTACGGACAAATGTCGCAACGATTTAGTTCCAATCACGCAGCCTTTGCCTATTTGCTGTTTGTTTTACTGTACTTTCCTTGTGTTTCGGCAACGGCGGCATTGTACCGCGAAACTAATTTGGGTTGGACAATATTCGCCTGTGCTTGGACTACTGGTTTAGGTTATTGGGCGGCGGTACTCTATTATCAGGTTGCGACATACGCCGAGCATCCAGAAGCTTCAATTATTTGGGTAGTGAGACTAGCAATAGCTATGGCCCTGACACTGGCGGGATTAAAAATGGCTGGTGGAATGCGTCCCAAACGGCGCGAAGCAATAAGTCAGTAGTTAGTCTGTTGGGTGGGGGCGGGTTTACAATATTATTTATTTTTGCCATAAATTGTCTGTGAACCCGCCCCTACAAATCATAAACTTATTAATCAATGAATTCACAAAAACAACATCCCAAGATTCTGTAGGGGTGGGTTCACCAACCACCTACAAAAAAAGACCAAAAATCTCATAAACCCGCCCCAACCCGACCAATATTCCCATCAACTTCTTAACCTTATTCCCAGATTCTGTAGGGGCGGGTTCACCAACCATCTATAGAAAAGACCAAAAATCTCATAAACCCGCCCCCACCCCACCACAATTAACAAAAACATAGTACGAAAATAAAGGAGAAAAACCATGATTTTAAGCGAAATCCAACAGTTTATTTCGGAAAACAAAAGAGCTTCTATCGCCGACTTGAAACTCCATTTCCGCATGGACGGCGATGCTTTGCGCGGAATGCTCAACCGCCTGATCCGCAAAGGCCGCATCAGTAAAATGGCAGAAGCGAAAAAGTGCGGCGGATGTCACAGTTGCGCTGACGATGCCACCGAGATTTATGTCTGGGTAAATGCCGATAAATCCTCACCTGTAGAGGAACCAGTGTCTGCAAATTGCCATTAAATTCGACAAATTCAGGGTGCTAACTCAACAATTGTCCTACAGCAATCGCCATCAATCCCAAACCTCCCTTTTCCTCTCTAACTCTGCGCCCTCTGCGCCCTCTGCGGTTAATAAAAAAAATCTTGTTCATAGCTCAAATACAATTGCTATGAAATCATTAATTTCTCTCGACTGCGGCAGCAACCAAATCCTTGTTTGATGCGTGTTTTATCGGTAGATAAATGGAAAATTCAGATCCCTGACCTATTTCCGAATTCACTTCAATTCTACCCTGATGCTTCTCAATAATTTGGTAGGAAATCGACAACCCTAAACCAGTCCCTTTTCCTACAGGTTTCGTCGTAAAAAATGGATCAAATAGTTTGGCTATGACACTGGGGTCAATTCCTGTACCGTTATCTCGAATCTTGATGACTACTTGATCTTTTCCGACGATTTCTGTAGCAATTTCAATCTGCTTGTTTCGCAAATTTGTATTGCTGATTAACGCATCCGCAGCATTGGCTATAATATTCATAAATACCTGATTCAATTGCGATGGATAGCACTCTACTAAAGGCAGTTTTTCATAGTTTTTGATTAAACTAATGCCTCTTTTAATTTTGCTGTTTAAAATTAAGAGCGTGCTGTCTATTCCTTCATGGATGTCCACTGGTTTTATCTCTGCTTCGTCTAATCTGGAGAAGTTACGCAGCGACAGGACAATTTGCTGGATTCTCTCGGTTCCCATTTTCATGGAAGATAGCAATTTTGATATATCTTCTGTTATAAATTCGAGTTCGATTTCTTCAATGTAGTCTTGAATCGGAGCGCTGGGATTCGGACATTCTACTTGATAAAGTTCTATAAGTTCGATTAAAGATTTCGTATACTGATTGGCATGGCAGAGGTTGCCATAAATAAAGTTGACTGGGTTGTTGATTTCGTGAGCGATGCCGGCTGTCATCAACCCTAAACCGGACATTTTTTCAGCTTGAATCAGTTGGGTTTGAGTATTTTTTAAGTCTCTAAGTGCTTGTTGCAGTTGGTGCAACTGCAAGTTGAGTTCGCAATCCCGCTTTTCTACTTGTTCTATCATAAAGTTGAAAGCTTTCGCTAGTTGACCGACTTCATAACCGGCCGGAATGGGTAATTTACTAGAAAAGTATTGATTTTTTGCCATCCAATTCACGTTTTGAGTTAACTGAATAATTGGTTTAGCTATTTTTCCGGCAACTACAGCACCTACAACAGCGGCTAAAATGATTCCTCCAACCAAAAAACTATCCAGATTTCTAGATAAAGTTAATTGCGTTTTTTGGACATCGGTCATTGGGTTAAATACGGCTGCGATTACGTTGTTGCCAGTGTCTGACAATGCTACTGTTTTCATCATGTACGAACTGCGATCGAAATCGATTTTAGTAGGTCGTGTTTGTCCCTGCGGTACTTGCCAAGATTTAGAGCGAATTTCTGGGAAGTTGGTAGCAATTAATTTTCCGGATCGAAAGATAGCAAAGTAATTCAGAGTGTTAATATCAAAGCTGATTTGCTCCAATTGTTCGTCTGTTACTAAGTAGCCGATAAGTGCGCCGCCAATTAGAGCATTGTTAGTTATAATCGGTGCAAATCCAACTAGGAGGGCTTGGGGCTTGCCGTCAATGCTGACGAAGCTTGAATTTTCTATGCCCTTAAGTGCTAAATTTATTGATTCTTCAATCAACAAATACTTGTCTGCGATCGAGTTTTCTCGCAATTCTGCGACTA
>JBBSNU010000233.1:0-7425 GCA_038260455.1 Chroococcales cyanobacterium
AGCAAGTTTTGCAAATAGAATTTAGCAGCGGCTCAGTCTATCAATACAGCGACGTACAACCGGAAATTTGGGAATCTCTGCAAGATGCAGATTCTACAGGCAGATTTTTTAACTCCGAGATTAAAGGTTATTATTCGAGCCAGCGGGTAGATGAACCAGAGTAGTTAGGAGTTGCACCTAGAAGCGGTTTTAGCGAGGTGTAAGAACTTGCCTATTTTCACTACAAACAAGCTAAATTCAAGCAATCTCCTAAAAGCTGAGATTGTTTTTTTAGGCTCGTCTCCTTTTTGCAAAAAGCGTTTTTTTTGCAGTGCGAGCTTAATATCTCGCGAGTCTCGCAAGCGATCGCACTATAAAAGCAAAGGTGATACCATTTTTCTAAAGATGTGCTATAGATGAAGTCTTAGCCCCCCCTTACTAAGGGGGGGTTGGGGGGGGTAATATCTAGCGCTACTTTATGAAATTGGTATGAGATTGTTTTTTTGTCAACCGTGCGATCGATCCTCACACCAAATCCTTGCACAAATTCTCTATTTGTGCTTTTGTTTACCTAACTGCTGAGGTGACGAAAGCTCCAGGACGCTTTAGAAAGCAGCAACTCTTTCCTGTCAAGGCGTATCTTCCCACACACCCCAAAAGATAGCTCTTAAGCGATAATGAAGAATAACAGAGGATTTACGAAAAAACCCCGGTTAATACACAAAAATCTGGGGTTTGTCAACGACTAGCAACGAAAAAATCGGGTTTCTAGCCCGCCGCGCGTAACTCCTGTAATATTGACCAAACACACCTAATTTAAGAGAACCCAACTATGATGGCAATTCCCGGCGTTGCAGTTCTCGCTCTCATTTATGAAAGCAGCACTTCCCTGGTTTACCGCGGCCGCAACGAACAAGACAACCAACCCGTTATTATCAAACTGATCAAAGAAGACTATCCGACTCCCGAAGAACTCAATAGATACAAGCGCGAATATGACATTACCGCCAACTTAAACGCCTTGGAAGGAGTTGTTAAAGTATACAAATTGCAGCAGGTTAGAAATAGTCTGGCAATGATTTTAGAAGATTTTGGCGGCGAATCTTTGAAAATCTTTATGGCATCGCAAAAATTTACAATTTTAGGATTTTTGACTGCCGCCATCAAAGTTGCTGAAACTTTGGGAGAAATTCACGCCAAAAATGTAATTCATAAAGATATTAACCCTTCTAATATAGTTTTTAATCCAGCTACCGGACAAGTTAAACTCATAGATTTTAGTATCTCAACTGCATCCAACCTAGAAGACGTTCCCAATAAAGATCCTAATTTTTTAGAAGGCACTTTAGCTTATATGTCGCCGGAACAAACCGGCAGAATGAACCGCGTAATCGATTACCGCACCGACTTTTATTCCCTCGGCGTTACCTTCTATGAAATTCTATCAGGACAGCTCCCTTTTCCCACAACAGATCCGATGGAGTTAGTTCACTGTCACATCGCCAAACAGCCAGTACCTATCACTGAAATTGCACCAGAAATTCCTAAAGCTATTTCAGATATTCTCATGAAATTGTTAGCAAAAACCGCTGAGGATCGCTATCAAAGTGCTTGGGGACTGAAAGCAGATTTGGAAGCTTGTTTGTTTCAGTTGCAAACATCTGGCATTATTTCCGAGTTTGCTCTCGGACAACAAGATATTTCAGACAAATTTAAAATTCCTCAAAAACTTTACGGCAGACAGCAAGAAGTTGAAACTCTTTTATCAGCATTTGAACGGGTAGCAGCCACAAATAATCGAGCCTACCGCCTCGAACAATCGCAAATTTCTGTCATCAAGAAAGAACTCAAATCGAAAAAAGAAAGCGCCCTGTCAGTGCTGGCGAGAGGAAAGCATAAATCCCGCAGCGAGATGATGCTGATTGCTGGTTATTCCGGCATTGGCAAATCTGCAATGGTGAAGATTTTAGACAAACCTATTACCCGCAGGCGCGGTTATTTTATTTGGGGAAAGTTTGACCAATACAAGCGGACTATTCCTTACTCTGCCGTTGTCAGCGCTTTTTCGGAATTAGTGCGGCAACTGTTAACTGAAAGCGAAGCTCAATTGGCAGTTTGGCGCGAAAAACTCCGCACTTCTTTCGGTCAAAACGGGCAAATTATTATTGATATACTTCCCGAAATTGAACTAATTGTCGGAGCTCAGTCTCCTGTCGCTGAATTGGGATCTACAGAATCTCTTAACCGCTTTAATTTAGTATTTCAAAATTTCATTCGCGTATTTTGTCAGCCCGAACATCCGCTGGTGATTTTTCTCGACGATTTGCAGTGGGCAGATTCTGCGACTCTCAAGCTGATCGAATTGATGATGACAGATGAAGCGACACAATATCTGTTTTTAATCGGCGCTTATCGGGATAATGAAGTCAGTCCCACTCATCCTTTAATGATGACTGTGGAGACGCTGCGAAATCAGGAAGCCATCATTAATGAGATTGCTTTGTCGCCGCTGGGGGTGGAAAATATCACTGATTTGATTGCTGAGACTTTGCACAGCGATCGCGAATCTGTCAAACCTTTAGCTGAACTGGTTGTCAACAAAACAGACGGTAATCCTTTTTTTGTCAATCAATTTCTGCAAACATTGTATCAAGAAAACCTGCTAGTTTTTCATCCGCCTCAGTCGGGGAGCAAGGGCGGCTGGCATTGGGATATGACTCAAATTGAGCAGTGCGCTATCACTGACAATGTAGTAGATTTGATGGTGCAGAAGTTGAGAAAACTGCCGCTTCAAACGCAGCAGGTTTTGCGTTTAGTGGCTTGTTTGGGCAATGAATTTGATTTAAATACTCTTTCTTTAATTAATGAGAAAGAAGCGTCGGAAACTTTTTCGCACTTACTGCCGGCGATTAAGTCGGGACTGATTCTGCCAACTTCGGAATTGGAAAGTAAGTCCTTAGATTACGTGCTGTTTCCACTGTTGATTCTGAATTATAAGTTTTTGCACGATCGCGTACAACAAGCAGCTTACGCTCTGATCGACGACTCGCAAAAAAAGGCAGTTCACCTGAAAATAGGCAGGCAAATCCTCGAAAACACTCCGGCTGAGTATCGCGCTGACAGAATTTTTGAATTAGTCGATCACTTGAATGTAGCCCGATCGCTAATTCGAGACGAGCGAGAATTAATTGAACTAGCAACCCTGAATTTAGACGCCGCCCGCCGAGCCAAAGATGCCACAGCTTATGTTGCTGCGTTACAGTATTTAACCGCAGGTATGGACGGTTTAACCGCCGATATTTGGGATTTTCACTACGACTTAGCCTTTGCTATGCACATGGAGCGCGCAAATGTTGAGTATCTAAACGGCTATTTCGAGCATTCAGAAGAATTTATCAACATAACTTTGCAAAAAGCGCGATCGCCCTTAGAAAAGGTAGAAATTTACAACCTGCTGATCGTGCAGTACACCCTCCGCGCCAAGTACGAAGAAGCCGTTAAAGCCGGAATCCAAGCTTTGAACTTGCTGGGAATTGACTTGCCGCTAGACGGGCTGCAAAAAGTCATCGCCGAAGAATCAGCAACAGCAAAAAAACTTTTAGCAGGTAAAGACATATCTTCCTTAATTGACGCACCAGAAATGACGATACCAGACAAAAAAGTTGCCGTCAAATTAATCACAAACTTATTAACATCAGCTTACCTCAACAATCCAGACTTGTGGAAAGTCAGCGTCTTAAAAGGAGTCAATCTCTCTCTCACCTACGGTTTAGTTCCCGAAGCATCTCTCTGCTACGCGGGCTACGGTATGTTCTTAAACGCTGTTTCGGGAGATTACAAAGCAGCTTATCAATTTGCCATGTTGTCGCTAAATTTGAGCGAAAAATCAGGAAATATCGGCTTGAAATGCAGAGCTTGTTCCTCCTTGGTCAGTATTTTTTATTACTGGTTCAACCATATCAAAGAGTCCCACGCCATCAGCAATGAAGGATATCAAGCTGCCTTAGAATCAGGAGATTTAGAATACGCGGGTTATATTCTCTCCAACCGCATAGCCAACTACTTTTTTCAAGGGAAAGAAATCTCCCTCATGCTGGCAGACACCAGCAGATATTTGCTATTCAGCCAAAAAACCAAAAATCAACTTGTTACCGATACATTATTAGGGGTAGAGTTAATTCTCCGCAACTTGAGCCAACTCACTCCTGAAAAGTTTGTATTTGAGAGCGAAAATATCAGCGAAGCTGAATACGTACAAAACTGTAAAGCTCATCAAAATTTGTACTCGCTGTGCCTCTATCAGATTCGCAAATGCCAGGTAATGTACTGGTACGGCAACTTCAACGAAGCGCTGCAACTAGCTTTGGAAGTAGAAAAGCAGCTATCTTTTATTACCGCAGCAATACCCGCTACCGAATGGAACTTTTTCTTTTCTCTAATTTTAGCTGCAGTTTTTCCCACTGTTTCAAAAGACAAGCAAAAACAATACTTGAAAAAGTTAGAAGCGAATCAAAAACAGATGAAAATTTGGGCGGACAACTGTCGCGAAAATTTTCTGCACAAGTACCTTTTAGTACAAGCAGAAATAGCTAGAATTACCAAGAAAGACTCAGAAGCTGTAGAGCTTTACGATTTCTCGATAAATTTAGCCCAAGACAATGAGTTTATCCAAAATGAAGCCCTAGCTAACGAACTAGCCGCCAAGTTTTGGTTGAGTAAAGGCAAATATCAATATGCCAAAATCCACTTGCGCGAAGCTCACTCGTGCTACTTGCGCTGGGGCGCTGTCCGCAAAGTTGAAGATTTAGAACAAAAGTATCCGCAGTTGCGAGAAATGACCCCGCTCCACGGAAGTTTTAACAACAATCCAACTACAACAACTATTCATACTTCTACTGGTAGCGATGCGAGAGTGCTGGATTTAGCCAGTGTAATGAAAGCATCTCTGGCGATTTCCAGCGAAATTGTTTTAGACAAATTGCTGGCTTCTTTGATGAGGATATCGCTGGAAAACGCTGGCGCACAATCCGGTTTTTTAATTTTGGTGAGAGATGGAAAACTATTAATTTCTGCTCAAGCGTCAGTCATTGCTGAAGATGTAGCGGTTCTGCAATTTACGCCTGTTGAAGAATGTCAGGATTTACCTGTGACGGTGATTAATTTTGTAGAAAGAACTCGCTCGGACGTGGTGTTGAGCAATGCGGCGGCTGAGGGACGATTTACGGCAGATCCTTATGTGGTAAGACACCAGCTCAAATCTCTTTTGTGTATGCCGATAGTCAATCAACGGAAATTAATCGGTCTTCTTTATTTAGAAAACAACTTAACTATCGGAGCGTTTAATGCCCACAGATTGGAACTTTTAAGGCTGCTTTCTTCTCAAGTTGCAATTTCTTTAGACAATGCTCTGCTTTACAATTCGGTGGAGCAGAAAGTGCAAGAACGGACGCAGGAGTTAAATGAAAAAAACGAGCGTTTAGAACAAACTTTGCGCGAACTCAAACTCACTCAAGCTCAATTAATCCAAACGGAAAAAATGTCTAGTTTGGGGCAAATGGTGGCTGGTGTTGCTCACGAAATTAATAATCCTGTAAGTTTCATTTACGGCAATCTCAATCCGGCTAGCGAATACGTGAAAGACTTGCTGAAATTGATCGAGCTTTACCAGCAGAACTATCCCGAACCTGTTGATGAAATTCTAGAGGAAATAGAAACAATTGAACTGGAATTTTTGATCGAAGATTTGCAAAAGCTGCTGGATTCGATGAAAGTAGGAGCGGAAAGAATTCGAGATATTGTGCTGAGCTTGCGGAATTTTTCGCGCCTCGACGAAGCGCAAATGAAGTCGGTTGATATCCATGAAGGTATTGACAGTACGGTGATGCTGCTGCAACCGCGTTTGAGAAAAGAGGGCGGACGTTTGGGAATTGAGGTGATTAAAAACTACAGCAAGCTGCCGTTAATTACTTGTTATGCGTCGCAGTTGAATCAGGTATTTATGAATCTTTTGACAAATGGAATTGATGCGCTACTTTTGGCAAGAAATTGCCCGGAAAGCTCTCAGAAACAGCCTGCTATTACAATTTCTACGGAGCTGACAGACAGGAATTCGGCGATAATTAGAATTGCTGACAGCGGCCCGGGGATGAGTGCTGAGGTGCTGCACAAGATATTCGATCCGTTTTTTACAACTAAGCCGGTGGGTTCTGGAACTGGTTTGGGGTTGTCGATTTCTCACTCGATTGTTGTTAATTCCCACGGCGGAAATTTGACTTGTGTTTCGGCACCGGGAGAGGGTAGCGAGTTTATGATTGAGATTCCGATCGCCCCGCGACAAGTGTAAAGTAATAAACAAAAAGGGCGAATACAGCGCGTCTAAATGAATTATGTAATTCTTCTTCGGGGGCCTTGTGATGTCATGTCCGCTCAATTGACAGATATAAGATTGGTTCGTAGTGCGGACTTTAGTCCGCAACAAATGAGCGGACTAAAGTCCGCACTACGAACGAACCGTAAAGGTCAATTATTCCTCGATCGCGCGATCGAAGACTTCCCCCCTAGCCGCGTGCGAGTGATTGTACTTTTTCCCGAAGTAACAGAGTCAGCCGAAATCGATCCTGATGATACTCCCATTGCCGAAGTGAAAGCAAGTCTCAGGAGAGCACTACAGGAAGCAAAAGCAGGACAAACCAGACCAATTTCCGAAATGTGGGAGGGAATAGATGTCGAATGAAATGCTTTTCGTACAGACTTAAAAGGGAGCATCTCAGTTTTGCATTTAATAGTGCGAGCTTAAGAGCTCGCGTATTGTACTCGCGAGCTCTTAAGCTCGCACTATAATAAAAAAATGCTTTTTACAAAAATGAGATGCTCCCGACTTAAAAAGCTTGCCGCTGAGCCTCCAACAATTCCTGAATTCCTGTTTCTGCCAAGTCTAAAATTTGATTTAACTGACTGCGACTGAAACTTCCTACTTCTGCTGTTCCCTGAATTTCGATGATGTCCAAATCTCCATTCATGACTACGTTACAATCAATTTCTGCCGCCACGTCTTCAAGATAATTCAAATCTAAAAACGCCTCATTTTCCCAAAGTCCCACAGACACGGCCGCCACTTGACGAATAATGGGCGATCGCTCTAATTGACCTTTTTGTACCAATTTGTTCAAAGCATCAGCCACAGCCACAAACCCGCCATTAATTGAAGTTGTGCGAGTCCCCGCGTCAGCTTGCAGAACATCCGCATCCACAAGTATGGTGCGTTCGCCCAATAGCTGCATATCCAAGCACGATCGCAAACTGCGCCCAATCAACCGCTGAATCTCTTGAGTGCGTCCCGATAATTTCATAAATTCCCGCTCTTGTCGCTGCGGCGTAGATCCCGGTAACATTCGATACTCCGCTGTCAGCCAGCCTTGTCCGGTATTCTCCAGAAACTTAGGCACT
>JBBSNU010000234.1:0-7403 GCA_038260455.1 Chroococcales cyanobacterium
CTTAAGATTGTCATTGCGAGGAACGTTAGCGAAGCGATCCGAAGGAAAGAAATCGCAGTATTTATTTTTCATAATTTTTTACCTCATGGATCGTCTTAAGGGGAGCATCTCAGTTTTGCATTTAATCGTGCGAGCTTAAGAGCTCGCGTATTATACGATACGCGTGCTCTTAAGCTCGCACTATAAGAAAAAAATGCTTTTTACAAAAATGAGATGCTCCCGTCTTAAGTAAACCGTATTGACTTTTAAATATATTCAATTTTTCCCAGTTAAACAAAGTTTAGCTGGGATTTTGCCGTGAAAAGTAGGTAGTGTTGACGTTGGTGTTTTGAGTTTTCTGAGAACCCAAGTCCTCACTAGGAACCAATTACCCAAAATTGATTGAGGAAAAAGGCGATCGCCGCACTGCCAATCGGCACAGTCAAATTGTCAATTCCCAACTTAGAAACCGACTCCAAAGTAGCAGCAACCAAAGCCACAATAGCGGACACAACCAAAGTTTGCCAAACATTGCCGCCAGCAGTTAGCAAAATCAAACTGCTAACCGCAAAACTCACCAAATACATAGTTGCAGAACCTTCCCAACTTTTCTGGATTCCCCAAACTCGATAAATATGTTTGCCGTATTTTTGACCGATGACAGCAGCCAATCCGTCCCCCCAAGCCATCACTAAAATGCCCAAAGCTGCATATTCCTGATGCTGCAGCGGCCAAAACCAAGCGACGAGAACGCTAATGCTCACAGCATAGAAAAAAGTCCCGAAACTTTTGCGGTTGATACTGTTAAGACTGGGCAAAATCGGCAGTTGGTAGGAAATTAGGGCGATCGCACCTGCTAAAACCCCCGCCGAAATTCCCACCCAGCCGGGTATTTGCAGCCACCAAGCCAGCAAAATCACGTTCCCAGTACCGATGTGAACCACCTTCCGCGATACCTCTGCACCGACAGAAGTAAAGCGGTTTAACCCTTCAGCTACCAGCAAAATTAGACCCAACCAGGCTCCCACGAGGGAAATTTGCAACCACACAGTGGGAATTTCAGAAAATATAGACACGATATTTAGGAAAAACTGCGATCGGGCAATGTTTACTACTTTAGTGGAAAGGCGATCGCTCTGTTCAGGGTGCGATGTCAAAAAGCGCTACAATTGACTATGTTTTGTAAGCTGCTGAAGTTTTGAGATGCTCAGAGAAATCGATCGAGATATTTGGGTTGCCGAACAGCCGTTACGGTACTTTGGACTCAGCGTTGGCACAAGAATGACAGTGATTCGGCTGAAAAATCGCGAGTTAGTCGTTATTTCTCCGATTCAAGTCAATGACACAATCGTCAGTCAGCTTAACGAACTGGGAACCATTAGCCACATCATAGCTCCCAACCTGTATCACTATTTGTTTGCAGCCAATTTCAGCAAGCTCTACCCAAACGCGACATTCTGGGCTGCACCGGGTTTGGAAGCTAAAAAACCAGATTTGTCGATCGATCGAATTATCAAAGGTGATGCAAACAGTTTGTGGAACGGGCTGGAATATGTATTTTTCGACGGATTCAGAACCATTGGTTTGGGCGGTTTTGATTCAC
Source organism: Chroococcales cyanobacterium (assembly GCA_038260455.1). Classification (GTDB taxonomy): domain Bacteria; phylum Cyanobacteriota; class Cyanobacteriia; order Cyanobacteriales; family Microcoleaceae; genus Microcoleus. The sequence continues at coordinate 1,583 of JBBSNU010000234.1, forward strand.
TCAATGAATGTGTGTTTTTTCATGCTGCAAGCCGCACTCTGATCTTAACTGACACGGCCTTTCACTTTGATGAGAGCTTCCCAATCATCACGCAATTTGCGAGCCAAGTGATTGGCGGATATAAAAATTTGAGTCCATCGATACTGGAGCGAGTTGCGACAAAGGATAAAGAAAAAGTGAGAGAGTCAGTTAAGAAGGTTTTAAGTTGGGACTTTGAGCGAGTGATTGTGGCTCACGGTAGCATCATCGAGACTCAGGGAAAGCAAAAGTTTCAAGAGGGATACGAGCAGTTTTTAGGTTACTCTGTGAATGTTTGAAATTAGAGGTCAATAAGTTTTATGGCTGTGCAGGAGGTTTCGATAATTAATGAAGTAGACTCGGCATTTGAAACTTCGTTTACTTTTTTCATGTTAGATTAATCTAATAAACACGATAGGGATTTTGAGACTATGACTTTCAGTGATGTAGTTGAGGTAATTAAAATTCTTTCGGCTGATGAGAAGCAGGAAATTCAACTGTTGTTGAAGCAATATCTCCGTGAAGAACGCCGTGAGGAGATATCTGAGAATTTTAAGTCGGCGCAAGTCGAACAACAAAAAGGTTCGCTGAAATTTTCTGCAAACATCAATGAACTGAGACAACTGATAGAGGAGTAATCATCGAAGTCAGTTGCAGTTCTTCATTTAAACGTGATTGCAAAAAGCGCATTAAAGGCAATGCAGATTTAGAGGCTAGGTTTTGGTATAAATTAGAGCTGTTCACCATAGATCCCTTCGATCCGAACTTGAAAACTCACAAACTGTCGGACAAGCTTAATGATTTTTGGAGTTTTACTGTAGATTATGACGAAAGGGTGCTATTTTACTTTACAGAAGATGGCAAAGCTGTGTTTGTAGATATTGGTAATCACGATCAAGTGTATTGATAGGAAAATAGCTTTTATTGCTATGCAGTACGTCTTAATCATTCATGAAGTCGAAAATTATGCAGCTTGGAAAAAAGTATTCGATAATGCTGCAAGCATCCGCAAACAAACTGGCGATCGATCCTATCAGGTTTTGAAGTATGATAATGAACCCAATAAAATTGTTCATTTCTCCGCCTGGATATCAACAGTCTTACCTCTTAAGGGGGATACCTTGGGGAGCGAGACTCGGCTACTATCAAGGAATAAGAAAATTTTACGCAATTAGTTGAAGCATTAAAGAATAGTGAGGCACGAATTAACAAGCTGACCGTAGGTGATCTCTCAGCGAGTTTGATCGGATTGTCTATCCCTATCAAGTGACACATCTTGGGGTTTGATGTTGCACATTCTTTACTCATCCCCTAACACTTTTAAAGGAGATAAAATAAGGACATGAAGAAATTTTTTCTCAGGTTGTTGCTGGGAACGTTATTATCTCTTGGGATTTTGGCGATCGCACCAATGCCAGTCCTAGCCGTCGGTTCGATGCCCCAAGCGCAATTATCAGCAGAACTCGATAATTTTTTGACTTCTCTTCCTCGCGATTATTACACGATTAAAAATACAGAAGCTCTCAAAAGTATTGTCAAAAGGGATAATGCTTTATTAATTGATGTCAGACAGCCGTCTGAATATACATCTGGTCACATTCCCAATGCCATTAATATCTCCTTGCAAACCTTAACCGCAAATCTTGATAAAATTCCCAAAGATCGCCCTGTGGTTCTTTATTGCACAACGGGCTATCGATCGGCAATGGGAGTTATGACTTTGCAAATGTTAGGATATGCTAACGTGCAGGCTTTTCCTCCTAGCATTCAAGGTTGGAAAGCAGCAGGAGAACCTTTGGAAAAGTAGAATGTAATTATTTCAGCCCATTCATGAAAAAAAGGAATTTTGATGATCCAATATCGTGTCAAAAAAATGTTTTCCCAGTTCCTATTGCTAGGAGCCTTAGTGTTGACTTTATCCCTGGGCTTAGGAATGTTCACTACTCCCCATGCAGTCGCAGCAATTCGACAACTAGAAGAAGCACCAGGACAAATAGTTTACCAGTCCAGGGAAACCCTCAAAGATCAGCACGGAAGTAGCTGGCAGGCGATCGCTTTTCAACGTGTTTCTCCTAATGGCGAAATGAGTTTAGAACTGCGTTTAGTCGGTTTCCCGGGTGGGGTAGAAATCGACCGCAGTCAGCCATTATTATTGACTGATTCACTAGGTCAAACCCTGACTGCTGCTGATACCTCTAGCACTATTTTTACTGATTTATCCGCTCCCGAACCTCATGTAAGTCAGTATGACATTCTGCCGTTGTTACCGGAGTTGCAGGCAGCAATTCCCCTAAAATTGACGATATCAACGCTCGGCGGTGAAGCGATCGATCTATCAGTTTCAACATCTTTTGTGCAAGAGTGGAAAACCCTCTTGTCTTCGAGAGAGTAGGTTGGGTTGAGTAGGAGAATTCAAATCAGCACCCTCAGACTAGGCGGTAATCTCAAATCTTAAATGGTATAACCGCCCGGTATTCTCTCGAAATCCTTTTTCAAAACTGGCGTTTCAACAACTCCCGCACTGCCGCAAAAGCCCTCCCGCGCCACTCCACGGGCAGCAGCGACAATCCCAAACCAGCCCACATTTTCGCCTCAGAAACAGACTTTCCAGCCCTGACCATCCGGCGCCCTTTTGCAGTTTCACCGACCTCAATCAGCCGCAAACCCAGCGCTAATTGAGTTTCTGCAAGCCTTTTGAGCCTGACTGTTTCGAGCATCTCTGACTCAAATTCGTAGCCGGTCAAATAGCGCAATTTATCGCTCAAATACGGAATTGCCCGATCGCATCCTTGCTGTCCTGCATGAAATCGATACTCCATCAATAACTCTGGCAAGTAATAGCATTTTTTGCCCGCAATTGCAAGTCTCACAAACAAATCGTTATCTTCGCAATTTTGCAAATTAGGCCGCAGAAATCCGACTGATTCCAGGGCGGGGCGGCGAAATAAAGTCGCCCCTATTTGCAAACTCTGTCTCAGAAAAACTGTCGAGAGCAAATCTTCAATAATTCCAGCCGACAACTCGGTGCGCCCCCACCGCTGCGAATTCAGTTTAGTCTCGGTTTCGTCAATATTGTTGTGAATGTCGATCGCCCAGTGATCGGTACTGACAAAATCAATGCTGGGGTCTTTATCTAAAATAGCAGATGTCCGCTCCAGAAATTGCGCGCTCAGGCGATCGTCATCGTCAAATTTGATAAAATATTCGCCCCTTGCCGCCGCAAAGCCCGATCGCATATTATTACTTTTACCGATATTCTGCGGGTGGCGAATGTAGCGAATCCCTGGCTCTATAAATTCTGACATTAACAGCGGAGTGTTGTCAGTCGAGCCGTCATCGCAGACAATTAATTCAAAATCTGTATAAGTTTGATCTAGCACGCTGGCGATCGCACTAGCCAGCAAATGCACTCGATTGCAAGTAGGAATGCAAACGCTAATTTTCGGCACAAACAAAAACCATTTTAGATTTTAGATTTTAGATTTTAGATTTTAGATTTTAAATTTTAGACTGCCCCAAATTAAAGTCTTCCTTCTTCCTGATGACTAATAACGGAAAGCGAGCAGGAACAGCGCTGATTACTGATGCCCAATGCCCAATGCCCAATGCCCAATGCCCAATGCCCAATGCCCAATGCCCAATGCCCAATGACCAATGACTAATGACTTGATATTAACTCAAACGAGCCGTACATTCAAGAATTAACTTTTGATTCACCAAAGCAAAGGGTTGAATTTCCAAAGCGCGGCGAAAAGCTCGAATAGCACTCGTGTATTCTCCCAGGGCAGCGTAGCACAAACCCAGACCGTGCAGCGCCCCAAAATGTACCGAGTTCAATTGGAGGACAATTTCGCAATCGTGAATCGACTTTTTATAATTTCCTTGGGTATAGTGAAGTACGGCGCGCCGATTCCAAGCTTCAGCAAAATCGGGCGATTGAGTAATCAGTTTCGTCAGCAAATCCAAAGCGTGGCGAACATCGCCTGCACTTAGCGAAACTTGCGATCGCCTGAGAATTTGCATCCCGTAATCACCCTTCTGGTTAAACCAAGTCCGCCAGAGTTCTGTAGTTGCCCGATCGCGCACGCTTTCTTCGGAGTTTTTTAAGTCTTGGAGCAGCGCCTTGACAGATAATTCGTCCATAGTGAGAATATTGTTAAAAAAGTTTTATCCGTCAATCTTATCGCGACAGCGGCAATTTTATTTATCCAAGATCCCATGCAGATTTTGATGCTTTCCTCGACTTTTCCCTACCCGCCAAGCCGCGGAGGAACTCAGGTAAGGACTTTTAATTTATTACAATACTTGAGCCGGCGGCATGATGTAATTCTCGGCACTTTGCGATCGCCCGATGTCACCGACGCACAAATCGACGCATTGCGAGGGCAAGTGACAGAATTGGCAGTTTTTCCTCACCCGCAGATACCCCCCCAACCCCCCCTTAGCAAGGGGGGGCTAAGACTCCACCAGGGGCTTGAGGAGGGCTTCTTGGCTTCCCTAGCACCCCCCCAACCCCCCCTTGCTAAGGGGGGGCTAAGACTCCACCAGGGGCTTGAGGAGGGCTTCTTACCTCCCCCCCTTAACAAGGGGGGGACTGAGGGGGGGTTCTTTCCTCCCCTTAACCAGGGGATTGAGGGGGGGTTCTCTGAAATACTCGGAAAACTGCACAGATTTAGTCAATTTTTGTTGTCCGGGACACCTCCAAACGTGCTCTCAAGCTACTCTCAAGCAATGCAGAATTGGGCTGACGATTTGGTCAGCGAGGGCAAATGCGATGCTGTTACCTGCGAACACAGCGTTAACGAGATTTACGTGCGTCCAGAATGGCGGCAAAAACTGCTGACAGTGGTCAATATTCACAGTTCAGTTTGGGGAACTTGCAGGGAAATGTTAATCACCGGCACTTCCCAAAAACCTCTGCGCGATCGACTAAATTTACCGCTACTCGCCCGCTACGAAAGACGATACTGTGCCAAATTCTCCCGCATTGTCGCCACCACATCCACAGACAAGCAGCAACTCCTAGAATTGCTGTCGCAGCCGGGAAGACTCGGAGAAAAACCTGATTTTTTTGTGCCTCCGATTGATGTGATTCCTAACGGCGTGGATTTGACAGAATTTCCGTACCGGTCGATCGATCCGGGAGGACACACCTTAATATTTGCAGGCGCAATGAACAATTTGCCCAATATTGACGCCGCCAGGTTTCTCAGTTTGCAAATATTGCCTTCCTTGCTGCAGCGATATCCCGATGCTACCCTCACTCTAGTCGGGGCTTCGCCAGTCCCGGAAGTGCTCGCCTTGGGGAAACTCCCGGGAATTCAAGTAGTAGGTCGGGTGCAAAGGGTGGCAGAATATTTGCATCAGGCTGCAGTTTGTGTGGTACCGATGCGGATTGGTTTCGGGATTAAAAATAAAACTTTGGAGGCGATGGCTGCGGGAACTCCCGTGGTTGCGAGCGATCGAGGTTTGGAGGGTTTAGCCGTCGGTGGCGGCCCACAACCGACAACGGCCTTGCGGGCGAACAATGTTCAGGAGTATGTTGAGGCCATTACCAGTTTGTTTGAAAATCAGCAGCAGCGACAGGAGTTGTCCGAAAGCGCGCGAAAGCGAATTGAAAGCCAATACACCTGGGATATCATAGGTCGGCAGTACGATCGACTATTGCAACTTTAAACTCGAAATTCTAAAATCTAAATTCTAAAATTGGACGATGGAACACAAAATTAACCCCTCGAAACGCCGAGTCAAACCCCCAGAAAATTCAAAAGTTGCTCCTCCTCCTCCGACAAGACGCCGCCGC
>JBBSNU010000235.1:0-7373 GCA_038260455.1 Chroococcales cyanobacterium
CACATAAGCATAACCCTTTGCTCGTGCTAGCGGTTTCAAAGTATCGTGCAGTTCGCTTTTGCAGAAATAGCAGCGATTAACCGGGTTAGAAGTGTAATTGGGATTTGCCATTTCCTGAGTTTCTACTTCCTCGTGGGCGATACCAATTTCTGCTGCTTGAATCCGCGCATCTTCTAAATCTTCTGGGAGTAGAGACGGGGAAACCGCAGTCACGGCCAAAGCGCGATCGCCCAACAAGTCAAAAGCGATTTTTGCCACCAAAGTGCTGTCAATGCCACCAGAGTAGGCAATCAGCGCCCGTTCCATCTGCGCGAAAATATCTTTTAATTGTTCGAGTTTTTCCAAGATCATAATTTCATTTTTTTTGTGACAAACAGATGAGGAAGAAAAGAGACTAAAGAAAGATGAAGAAAGCAGATCGCGATTGGCTCCCTTCTTCCTTCTTCCTTCTTCCTTCTTCCTTCTTCCTTCTGATGCTATTCTGCATCGATACCGAGGGCGGCCAATCGAGCTAAAAGTTCTTGATTTCGCTGTCTTTCCTGTTCTAGCTGCGTCTCGGCTAACTCTCGATCTTGCTGTGCGCGATCGGCCCGCTGGCGTTCATTTTCGGCCCGCTGGCGTTCATTTTCAGCCATTTCTTCCGGCCACAAAAGCAACTCCCCGGCCGCATTCCACCAGCGCAGCCAATATCCCGTTCTATCTTCGCGAGTTCCTTGCCAAACTCCCAAAAAAAGCTCCAATCCAGGTATCAAATAACGCCCGTTTTCATCAGCATTTTGATTGTCATAGCGCCCGGACTCTAGCATATAAACTTCTATGATGCCTGTAGTCGGTCGAAAAATGACATAGCGGGGAACTTGAATCACTTGTTCGTAAAAAAACCATTTGCCGATTTCTTCTGTATGTTCGACAGAATATTCCGCGCCGTAAGTAGCAGAGAGAAATTCCATCACTACAAAAGGGACTGTACCTTCGGTATGAGGCGTGTAGCTGCGGCGGGGATAGCTGTGAGGCCAAGGCTGCACTGGCCGCACGTACATCCAGTCTGGGGCTTTGCAAATAGTGCGATCGTCAATTGCAGCACACAAAGCAAGATTGGTAACTGCGATCGCATCCTGCATTAGTTCTGAATCAGCAACTACAGACTGGCGCAAACCACTAGCAATTAAAGGATGTTCTATATTATCCACGGGGTCATCTGGTAAAATAAAATCATCGGGAAGCAGTGGCCAGGTAATTTTTAGCTGCGATATCGGTTTGTGAATTACAGCAGTCATCAGTCACCTCATTTTACCAATAAAAGTTTGAGTTTAGTCGAGATTGCCGATCGATAACCTTGTCTATATCTTAGCGCGCTAATTCCATAATAAAATTGGTTCGTAGTGAGGACTTTAGTCCGCATCCAAAATCAAAGGACTAAAGTCCTTACTACAAACAATATGCGGGTTTTAAAATTCCCGGCGGGAAAATATGGCGATCGCAACTGACAGCAGCAGCACCACATACAGCAAACCGTAGCCAGCATCTGTAATCAAACCCGCCAAGTAAGGAACTTGTCCATAAACAGCATCATTTTTTAAATTGAATCTGGCTAAATCCGGCAAAACCAGATAAAGTCCCATCATCAATTGTTCAATGCCAGGATTTTTAGTTAACTTACCTACTGCAACCAAATCCCGCGTCGAATGTCCCATCAAATAAACGCCAAATGTCAGTAAAGCTGCCAGCAGCGAACTGCTAAACACCCCAAATAAAATCCCTACACCAGCCATGAGACACAGCTCAAACCAGATAAACAGCGAAGCGATTAAAATGCTTTCCAAAGGGTAAGGAATCCGGCTAAAACTCAAAATAACCAGATAGACAACAGTCATAGCCGCTACAAGCACAAATAGCACCGCCGACAGCCCTAAGTGCTTGCCTACAATTAACTCAGCCCGACTTATCGGCTTAGCAACTAACAGGTAAACAGTCCGCTTTTCAATTTCTTTGTTGACCAGTTCGGTAGCCACAAACACTGTGGCAATTAGACCGAGAATGCTCATACCAGCCAAACCGATATCTAAGATAATTTTCTTCTCGGTTGTCGCGGCCAATTCGGGTATCAACCGTACCGCTGCTCCCATCAACAGAGCAAAAATAATAATTATGTAAAGGATGCGATCGCGAATTACTTCCCAAAATACATTAATTGCGACTGTCAATATTCTTCTCAAATTCATTTAGTTATTAACCCGCTGGAAACTTTCGTCATATTTCACTTTAAGGAAGTCGGAAGAAGGAAGAAGGCTTGGGATCATCTCATTTTTGTAAACAGCATTTTTTTATTATAGTGCGAGCGTCCCCGCACGCGAGTAGATACGCGAGCGGGGACGCTCGCACTATAATTAAACGCAAATAAACGCAAAACTGAGATGCTCCCGAAGCCTCGCTTCGGCTTGCGGGCCCATCTCCCCATCTCCCAACCGCCAGAGACAGGCTCAAACCTGACTGTCTCCCGCAGTTCCATCTTTTTTGAGTCCGGGTTGTGAGCGTTTGATAGCGTCGCAGGTTACAGTCGCCCGATTGGCTGTATCGAACACCTCGCAAGACTTGGTAAACGAATATATTTCCGGTCTAAAAACCAGCCCCATCCAAGTTGCTTGCATCTCTAACTGATAGCGCGACTGTCCTTGAACGATCGAAGTTTTGACATCCCAGCTACCATCTTCTGGGACTGTCCCAATTGTTCCTAATGCTTTATTCTTCAGAAAAAATCGCTCGTTGTCAATATCTATTAACATTTGTTCAACCTGCGGCCACGGTTTGGTGCGGGCTTCATTTTTTACGTATCGCTCCATTGCATTGAGGATGACCACTCCTCGGGAACGATTAATAGTTGGCTGTTGAAATGTCACCACATAATCGCTTTGTCTCAAATCCTGCGATAAAATGCTCGGATACTGTTGTATCCAACTTTGAATTAAAAAGTGAAAGGCAAACCAACAGGAAAACGTCACATGAATTAGAGTAATCATCAAAAACTCAGGGCGCATCAACTCCTTGATACTTTCCCGTTTTGAATCGCTCTTCCAAACCCTGATGATAGCAAGAACTACTACTGCTATAATCGGCCCGGATATCCAGGCTATTTCCTTCTTGTCCGACGGCAATCTGATCAGCAACCACAATCCAATTAAGATGCTTGTCACCCACGGGCTCAGACTTACTCCTTTAATCACAAAAGGTGCTTGGCTGGTCAGCAAACCCATTGAAAGTATAAAAAATAACCAGCTCATATCAAACATCAGAGTTCTTGTCTGCCAGTCTGTGACTGCGGCCACCGATAGCAAACCTAAAAAGATGCTGAGCAGTAAAGGGGTCTTCCAGTGGACAACTCTAGGCGGCATTATCGCCTTTTGAACTTTTTTATTGGTTTCCCAAAGGTTAGTCCTCAGCTTAGCGAGTTGCTGAGTGACATCCAAAAATTGCTTCATCATATATTTCAAGTATTGACGCTTTCCACAAACAACACGGTTAAAATAACGCAATTGCTAACAGTGTGGGCGATTAAAACTGCTCCAAACTGGGTAGTTACTTGAAAAGTTTTTTTGAGAGGACGGCGGGTCAGAGTCGGCGGCCCTAAAAACTGAGGCTTGGAAGCTTTTTTATTACCTAAAACCCAGTTTTCTATAATTTGTAAACTCTGCCATTTTGCCAAAAAAGTGATGGCCAGCAATAAGACTGCAATCATAGTTATGGTAGGGTAAAGATTGGGATTTCCGCCTAATAACATATAACCGATTAGCTCTTCCCGCAAATCTTTGGGAAGAACGCTTTCTATGCCGAAGAAAACTAACCAACCTACGCAAGTGCAAGCGAGATTGAGGATGGCTGTATATTCAACGCTGGTTTTGGGGCCGAGTTTGAGTAGTTTTTGTAGAAACCACGATTCGATCGCGATCGCCAAAAATATAATTAAAACTTGCACCAAAACAATCCGAAATGGGAAAACATTTGCAATCATAAGCCTTCAGGGATATCAGCCCGGGTGAGATTTTAATTGTACAGCACCAGCGGAATCATCAAGAGCTGCTGGTCTTAGCCTTCAAGATCCTGCGATCGCCCTTGTGAAAATCAGGTGGTTTAGCACTTATCCTATAATCTTTTGAGATCCGCCTGCACAATGGCAACATTCAACCAATATTCAAGGCGCGCGATCGAATACCCACCCCGAGACAGACTCAAATAACTGAAGATGCGGCGATCGCCAGCTTGGCGGCCAAGTTACCCGCAGTTAGTCGATCGTCAGCGGTGCGGCCGAGATGCTATAGTTTGGCGGGGACAAAAGCAAGAGCTAGACTGCATAGAAGCAGAAGGCGGCTGGGAAATTGCTACAATGGCGATCGCCAGCAGCTAGTATAAAACGAGCGTTCTCGACAAACTCAATCCCACAGTAGACTTAGAACTGCTGTCGGTAGAGCCGAGCGCCGAAGCCCTGCTGCAGAAGCCCCGCGATACTGAAATCATTATCACCGGGCGCTGTCACAAACCCACGCTTACATTGACTTAGCAAGCGTACACTCCGAGGTATACTGTCACAAACACTACGGCGATCGGGGCGTAGAACTCAAACGGGGTGTAGACTTTTAAACCCCAAAGTGGCGCGGAGTTCAATCCGAGCCAGTTATTTAAAAGCCAATACGGTTGGGTTAACAGGGTTTGTTTCCGGAGATCCCCCTCGCATCCCCCTTCAGAAGGGGGACTTTGAGAAGACTCTTGTCCCCCCCTTTTTAAGGGGGGCTAGGGGGATCGAGCTTAATGAAACCGTTTTGATTTAAAAACGACCCTGCCTGAAAAACCGGAAATTGCGACAAAGCCTTGTTACTAAGTAACCAATCCCTGACTTTTCATTGTCTGGCGATCTCCGCGATCGACCTTTCTTAATCTTTAATTTCCTCCCCCGGAGGCGATCCCCGACCGCAAATCCAGAATGGAACATTAATAAAATGAGCTGCGTCTTCTCAAGCGTGAGCACCAGAGACAGCCCACAAGGATTATTAAGGGTGAAGACATTGAAAATAAAAGCTTACAAGCAAAAAGTCGGCGAGGGAGAAAGTATAGACACTGTTAACGCCAGTAGGCTAGACTTGCGGCTGGCAAACAGGTTAAACTACAGCGGCATCCAAACATTCGGTGTTCTAGGCAGTGTCTGTAGTCGCGAAAGCGATAGACCAACAAGTATGAGGAGTGAAGCTGTATGACAACTTTAAGTGACGATCCTAATCAATTAGATTTAAACCTTCCGGGACTGGGCCCGGATACAATATTCGCCGGAGCCGGAGCGGATTTCGTAAGAACTTCCACCCTGGGCGGCAGTTTAATATTTGGTCAAGGCGATAACGATACCCTGGTTTCCGTCGGCCCGAACGACACCATATACGGCGGCGAAGACGAAGATTCCATCAGATCCCAGCGCACTCCAGCCTTGCTGTTTGGCGACGGAGGCAACGACACCATAGTCGCTGAAGCCCGCGCTACGCTGTACGGCGGTGAGGGAGACGACTTCCTCCAAGGTACTGTCGAAGCTAACCTCATGTTTGGTAATGAGGGCGAAGATACGATGCTGGGAGGAGCGCAGAGAAGAGACTCCCTCTACGGCGGCAAGGGCAATGACGCGATCGGCTTCTTCATCGCCGATGGCGGCAACAACCTTTCTTTACCCGGTGGCTTGGCTGTTGGCTTCGCTGGCAATGAAGGCAGCAACTACTTGCGGGGCGACTTGGGCGACGACTTGGTTGTAGGTATCAATCAGAGAGATACTCTGTTCGGCGGTAAAGGCAACGACACACTGTATGGTGTGGCCAGCAGCAGCTACTTGTCCGGCGATCTTGACGACGATATCTTAGTTATTACCAACACTACCCAAACAAGCCCGTTTGCTTCGACCGTCATCACGATCGGCATTGAGAGAACGACCTTGCTCGGCGGTGGGGGCAACGATTCCCTCTACGGCGCGATCGGCGACTTTGGCAGCGGCAGAAACTTCTTTGACGGCGGCGACGGCAACGACACGATCAGGGTTTTTGCCACGCAGGATACCGCCTTGGGAGGGGCAGGCGACGACTTCATCACGTCGCAGACGGTGAGTGCGCTTTCGAGCGTAGGCGCGCTGAGTTCATTTCCAGGCTTTGCGGGTCGGAACTTGCTCGACGGCGGCGAGGGCAACGATACCATCGTGGCAGCTTTTGCCAGTGATACAATGATCGGCGGCGGTGGCAATGACACCTTGAGCGGCATCTTTACTCAAGCCTCCGGTGGAGAGGGCAACGATACGATCAATGCCTCTTTTGCCGGTACTAATGCTGCGTTGGTTACTCTCGACGGCGGTCTGGGCGATGATTTCTTAATTGGCAACAGCACCGTCGGTGTCACCAACTTCATGAACGGCGGTGAAGGAAATGACAACATCTTGTTTGGCGGCACGCGCGATCGATTAATTGGCTCGTTTGGCGGTAACGACACCATCTCCTACGCTACCGGTGTCAACTTTATCGGTGTCCAATCAGTCCCAAACATCATTACCGATAACTTAGGCAGCAACTTCATCACTGGTGGCAACGGCACTGATGTTATCACTACCGGTGCTGGCGACGACATACTGTTCGGCGGCCCCACTAATCTTGTTACCCCAGGAGTTGACGGGAACGATACCTTAGATGCTGGTGACGGAAACGACACGCTGTTGGGCGGCTTTGGGAACGACTTTTTGATCGGAGGAAGCGGCAACGACTCTCTCGGCGGCGGGCCCGGTGCAGACACGCTGATTGGCGGCTTCGGCAGTGACAGCTTCTACTACGACAACGCCGGTGAGGGCGTCGCGATCGGCGGTACTAGCCCAGACCAGATCGGTGATTTTACTGCCGGCGTAGACAAAATAGTCTTGAATAGCCGTGCCTTCAACTTGGGTAATGTGGATGGACCGAGCCGACCGGGTTCCCAACAGTTCTTAGTGATTGACGAAGGGGACTACAACGGTCAGGGCGGTATAAACCCGTCAGCACCAGTCCTGATCTATGAAAATCGACTGAACGCAAACGATAACACGGGTCGCTTGTTGTTCGATATTGACGGTTCTGGACCGCAGGCAGCCGTTACACTGGCAAACCTCAACGGCAGACCAGGCTTGACGGTGACTGATATTGTGCTGATTTAATTTAGGTGGCAGCGGGTAAGGTAGGTTTGGCAAAAGCCGATCGCCCGCGCCAACTCTAAAAACTAATTGTGCTATGTTTCGAGCTAGGGATTGATATCCCTAGCTTTTTTATTGATCGATTTTGCCACCCATCAATAATGTTGATAAACCAGCCCCCCAACTCAAAGATGATATAAGA
>JBBSNU010000236.1:0-7371 GCA_038260455.1 Chroococcales cyanobacterium
GCTTTGCAGAAGATTGGCAGGTAGGAGAAGATACAGAATTATTTACCAAAATTGCTCAAAAGCACGGCTTGTTAGCGGCGAAGACACCTTTGGGAAATTATCGAATTAGAGGGAACTCTCTGACAGACAAACACTGGCTGAAAAAGCGCATAGCTGCTGATTGTGTCAAGGAAAACCAACTGCGACGCTTGCGGGGGGAAAAAGAGTTCTCGCTGGGCGAGTACGAACAGATATGTTTTAATAATTTGCCGTTTTTGAAAAAATTTAACAAATTCCGAGAACTTTTGGCACTGCACTACATGAGAAAGCTGGGACAAAGCTGGTTAAATCGGGAGGTTTTGCCGACTCTAATGTACGGCATTGCTACCACAGTGTTGTCTCCGAAAGGTGCTGTGAACAAATGGAAATGGATGAAGGCTCACGATCCGTTGGGCGATTTAACTGCAGAAGACACCAGTGATTCGGTAGAATTTAACTCCCAGCAATCGTCCCAAATCGGCGGGAGATCCTAGAGAAAATTGTATTTGTATCCAGGTTGTAGTCCAGAAATTAGCTGATCTTAATCTAGCGGTATCGCAGCCTTTCGCCACTGTTCGATGGTGATGAATGCAAGTCGTCTTCATCATCGAAGGACTTGCATTCGTCACGATCGAACTAAGGAATGACAATTAAATAATACCAAGCCAGAAAAATCATTGCTACAATATAATTGTTGGTTTTTTTTGCGCCGAATGTGTAAGGTGCGTCGCCGCAGGTACAGTCGATTAAATGCGAGGACTCGCGCTGGCGACACACCCGAAGATTACGGCTTTGCACGATCTTGAAAAAATGGTATTGGTAACAGGCGCCCGCCGTGTTATTTGCTGCGAAGACATTTAGACCAAATAATTGCTTGAGTAAAAAGCAAAGTTTTTTGAAGGATAAAACAGGTGTCAGATCGTGTCTTGTGGGTTGACTAATCTAAAATTGGTTCGCGCGTGCGGAATGCAGGTTCTCTGTCTGAGAGCGGACGGTCGTCCGCACTACGAACCTTTTTTTTGTTACGATCGTAGACCGGACATCATATCAAGCCCCTTTTTTAGGCAGAAAGTAAAAGCAAAACTTTAGAAAAAATTCTGTTTTGTACCTTCTACTTTTCAGAGGACGATCGCCTTTTTACTTTAAACTTGATGAAATTTATGGACTGGCAAGAAATTTCTGGCAATTGGGTATTAATTCCTTCAAGACCGATCGCGATCGTACATTTTCTCGGGGGTGCATTTGTGGCTAGCGCACCGCAACTAACCTATCGCTGGCTGTTAGAGGCTGTGGCGAATCAAGGATATGTGGTAGTCGCAACACCGTTTGTCAATACTTTAGATCACATTGCGATCGCCCGCGATGTCCTCAACAAATTTGAAAATGCCCTCGATCGCCTGCGCGCCACAAAATTGCTCAAATCTTCCTATCTCCCCATATACGGGATAGGGCACAGCATGGGATGCAAACTGCACTTACTGATCGGTTCTGTGTTTGATGTAGAAAGGGCAGGCAATATTCTGATCTCTTTCAACAATTATGCAGCCTCCGAAGCCATTCCGATCGTCGAGCAAATTTCCCCCGTCTTTAAAGTAGAGTTTACCCCTTCCCCGCAAGACACCAATCGCCTAGTGCAAGATAGCTATCAAATCCGGCGCAATCTTTTAGTCAAATTTAACGGCGACAACATCGACCAAACCCTGCTGTTGACAAATCTGCTAAAACCTAGATTTCCCGACATGATTACAGTTCAAACCCTGACGGGGAACCATCAAACGCCATTAGGTCAAGATGTTAGCTGGCCTGTGGGTCAAATTTTTACACCCTTCGACGCGATCGGGCAATGGGTCAAACAAGAAGTGTATCGCGAATTAAATCAATTAAAACGGACAATTTTGCTGTGGCTAAACCCCCTCTCCCGGGTTTAAAAGCTGCGGTTGTTCCTCAACCAGAAAGTTCCTCTGGTAATTACAAAATCTCATTTTCATCGTCCGGCTGCGAGATTGGAGTATAATTTTTGACGATCGACAGACAGTTGCGGCCATCAGCCATTCTTCTGTAACTAAGACTGTCTGCGATGTCTCTCATCAACTTTAGGCCCCGCCCGCCCGAAGCTTCACAATCGATTTTTTCCGGCATATCTTTAATTTTTTGCTCTAAATCAAACGCAGCGCCCGAATCCCAAATTTCGATCTCTAAAGATTCACTACACACCGCCACCTGAATCTCCACCGGCAAATCCGGCGGTTTACCCTCGTGGGCGTGACGCACCGCATTTGTAAAACCCTCAGCCAAAGCCAATTGACAGCGTATCCACACACTTGTGGGAATTCGCGGGTCGTATAATTGTGCAAACCACGATAAAACTTTTTCTAAAGCACTCAGACCAGTATTGACTTGAAGATCCGCTTTCTTTAGGACTTGCAACTGTTCGGAACCTTTGAATTCAATCACGCTCTGCCACTGAAATTATAGTTGCATAAAATATAGACAAATATGATATTGCCTGTACTTTACGTTTTTAACTTTTTTCCCAAAAGGCGGACAACTGCTAGCGCCCACATCGCCCATCGCAGTAATTCACCAGCCCTGTCATTTTCCACGTTGTCAACTCTTTTGCCCTGTAAAATTAGGCAAATTTGAATGGGAGTTCGATCGTACTAGCTTTGGCTGCTAGGAAAATAAATGTCAAATCGAGTAATTAGCTGTTCATGATACCCGAAGTGCTGCCCGGATGTCAATTCGCGCCAGCAGCCCAAAAAAGTCTATAAAAGTCTATATTTTGAGTATAAACTGGGTAAGTTCGACTTCGCCAAAATTTTGCTCAAATTTAAAGGTAAATTGAACTTGATGGCTGGCAGGCAAAAGCATTTACCTGGAAAGCGATGTTATTAGACTATACTCAATCTCAGACCACCGCGCTGACAGGATATATTTTTAATGACCCCCAGACCTTGAAAGACTTGTAGTACCTGAGTGCCCATGTTTCAAATTCTGGTTATTGACGATGATACTGCTGTTCAAGAACTGCTGAGGAGAACCCTGAAAAAACAGGGTTACGAAGTGACAGTAGCAAGTAATGGCGAAGACGGCGTAGCCCAAGCGCAAAAAATACGTCCGGCGCTGATAATTTGCGATTGGATCATGCCGCGCTTGACCGGCATTGACGTTTGCCTTCGAGTTAAGGCAGATCCGGATCTGTCAACTACACAATTCTTTTTGTTGACTTCTTTGGGTTCGATCGCCGATCGAGTCAAAGGGCTCGACGCAGGTGCCGACGATTTTATCTCCAAGCCGATAGAACTCAACGAATTGCAGGCGAGAGTACGCGCCGGATTGCGGCTGCACCAACTCAGCCGAGATTTGAAAATTGCCATGCAAAACCTGGAAGCCGAGTTAGCCGAGGCAGCCGAGTACGTGCAATCGCTGCTGCCAGATCCGATGACGGAACCTGTCAGCATCGAGGCAAAATTCATTCCCTCCCGGCAGTTGGGGGGAGATTGCTTCGACTACAACTGGCTGGATGCCGATTCTTTGGCGATTTACTTGCTAGACGTAGCCGGTCACGGTTTGCGGGCGGCGCTGCCTTCTGTCGCCGTGCTGAATTTGCTGCGATCGCGCGCGCTGCCCAACATTGACTACTACAAACCCAGCGATGTTTTGCGCGCTCTCAACACCACCTTCCAGATGAGCTACCAAAATGACAAGTATTTCACCATCTGGTACGGCGTTTACAACCGCATTTCTCGCCAGCTAGTTTACGCCAGCGCCGGCCATCCCCCGGCAGTGTTGATTTCCCAGTCGCCGACAAGCACGGCTAAAATCCAGCGATTAAAAACCCCCGGAATGCCGGTCGGGATGTTCCCCGATGCCCCCTATGTCGATAATTGTTGCGATGTGGAGGCTTTGAGCACTCTCTACATCTTTAGCGACGGGGTATACGAGATCCACCAACCTGACGGCAATATCTGGGGGCTTGACCCATTCATCGACCTGCTAGCAGCTTACAACGATGCAAGTGCCGACCAGTTAGAGCAAGTTTTGAAATACACTCAAAAGTTGAACGCCAAAGCAGTTTTTGATGATGATTGGTCTTTACTCAAGGTAAACTTTGGCTAGCTGAATTCTTGCAGCACATCTGCGACCAAATAGCAAGAATACAGCAGCCACTGGATTTAGTTAGTTGAGGCAATTTTGCTATTAAAAGCATCGCGGGTGGGAAATATCTCGAAAACTCGATCCATGCTGGTGAGCTCAAATAAGATGCGGATTTGCTCGTTGATAGAACAGACAACTAATTGACTTCCAGCGGCCCGGACTGTTTTGAGCGCCAAGACTAAAGCGCCCAAACCAGAACTATCCATAAATGTCACATCTCGGAAGTCGATCAATACCACATCGGCTCCCGCTTCCACTAGGTCACTAATCTCTTGGCGGAATTGACTTGCCTTGGTGCCGTCTAAAATGCCAGAGGGTTGAATACTTTTAACTACAGGACTCATATTTTGCGGTGGGAATGTCAGAATTTCAGCCAGACTAGGGTTAGTATAGCTGCGAGATGGACTCCGATCCAAATAACAGAGGGAGAAAGCGCCAGAACCCCGCAGCGCCCCAAGGGTTTTGAGTGTTAGAGATGCCGATCGCAACGCCGATCGCAACGCCGATCGGACTCTCGGCGCACAAGGGGCGAGTTATTTTTGAACTGGAAAATCTTTATTGTACCGAATGCCTTCTGCGATCGCTCAAACCAAGCTAACTTTGGCACGGTAGAGGAGTTTGTCGCCTTGTCTGTAGCCTGTGTAGCGAACTTTGACGGTTGCTCCGGGCTCGGCTTTTCCTTCGATGAGCTGGTGCTGTTGCGGGTTGTAGGGAAGCTCGGCTCCCACTGGGGCGATCGACTCTATTCCCCAATGCTCCAATAACTGCTCGACTGGCCGCAACAACGGCAGCAGTTTCTGGGCCCGCAAGTTGTGATTTTCCTCAGCTTTGCTCGCAGCAGTCGGCCACTGCAACATCCAAGATTCTAAAATTTGCACGCTAGAGAGCTGAAATTCCTGCAGCAAAGATTCTCGCTGCTGTTCGATAGTAGCTTGCAGGCGCTGATATTCTTGATCTAGGGCTGTCGGCGGCGCAGGTTCTAACTCTTCTACAAACTCGGGGGCCAAGGTTGCGAGCAGTTCATTTAAGGAAATTTCCAAAGCTTGACTGATTTTGAGCAGGATGTCGGCTCGGGTTTTCAAAGCTAAGCCGCGACGCAGGCGGCTTAGCTGAATTTCGGGAACTCCTGCTTTTTGGCTGAGTTCTCGATCGCTCGAAAGCCCCGCTTCTTGCATCAGGCGCTGCAGTTGAGGAGCATAATCAGGAATATTAGCTGCCACGAAAAAGTCATCCAAATTGATAAATGGACATATTCTCGATCGTAAACTGTCGCGAGTCTTAAGGACAATACATCTTTGGTGCCCGCTGGTGAAAGTGCCTGCCCCACAACGCGAATTGGCTATCTTGCGGCCACTTTTTCGGGTGCGACTGCTGTGCCAGTTGTCGCAGATCCTTGCAAGTGGGCTTCTAGGAACCACAAGCGCTTGTCAATTGTTCGGGAAATTTCGGTGTACAAGTCGGAGGTGTCAGCGTCGCCGAGTTCCGCTGTTTTGTCGAGCGCGGCGCGCAGGTGTTTGGCGTAGGGTGCATAGCGATCGGCCAAAGCAGTCACGAATTGTTTGCCCTCTACAATGTCGAAAGGAAATTCTGGCAGGATCGAATCGGCGGCAGCGCTGCGGGCTGTTCCTACAGCCAAACCGCCCAAAGCTGTGATTCGTTCAGCCACCATATCAATATATTCTTCAAGTTCTCCCGCCATTTCGTCGAAGAGCAAGTGCAACTGATAGAAGTCCATGCCTTTGACGTTCCAGTGAGCTTGCTTGACTTGAGTTTTTAAGTCCAGAGTCGTAGCCAGCGTCGCGTTGAGCAGCCCGACTACTTGAGTGCGGGTGCCCGCTGACATATCGATCCGCGTCGGGTAAAGATGTTGTTTGTGGTTGTTGGCCGTCATAAATTTGTACCTTGTTATTAGTGATTGTCGATCGAATATCTGAGAAAGGTTTGGGCGATCGAACGAAAGCCTCTCGTAAATTGCCGTTGAGAGGCTCAGGCCAAGTGCATCTGCAACACGGCACGGGTAGCTCGGCGTACATTACAGCGGATAGTTTGTGAACCGAGACGCTGGCAAGCTTCGTACCGGTGGCAGCCGGAAAATCCGTAATACTGACCCTCTACTTCTAGCACATCGATGGGTTCGTTTAAGCCTACCTCGCGGATCGATGTATCCGCACCATACCAATACTCCCACTCTCTCCTAGCTAGCCACGCCTTGCAAACCTCGTGAACTACCCGACTCTCATCCTACGGATAGAGAGCGGGCTTCCCAATTCAATAGCAACCGCCTCGACAGTAGTAGACTTACGCCCATACTGTTTTGGTCTTACATTGCCTCCAAGGGCAGTAACGCTGGTTCCCAACGCCAATATCCGTAAGCCTTCATTTTTAATATTGATGGCTGCATTAATATCTCGATCGTGCCACGAACCACAGTGGGGACAATTGAATTCACGGACAGACAGATCCATATGTGGCAGCGACAGTAAAGTCTCAGAACAGAGGTGCGACGAAGGAAAGAATCGACCTACTTCTAGGTATACTTTACCGAACGCTTCTGCTTTGTACTTGAGCATAGTGCAAAACATTCCCCATCCAGCATCACTAATGGATTTAGCGAGACAATGATTCTTTACCATGTTTTTTACTGCCAGATTTTCTACGACAATGATTTGGTTTTCATCGACTATCTTACGGGATAGTTTATGTCGGAAATCTGATCGAACTCTAGCGATTCTAGCGTGGACTTTGGCGACAGCCAATTTAGCTTTACGTCGCGCCTTCGTAGTCTTATCTTTTTTGCGAGATAGTTTTTTCTGCTTGCGCTTTAAGTTGCGTTCGTATTTTTTGAGATGCCGAGGGTTCTGGTATTTAGAGCCTTCAGATGTAACAACAAAGTCAAGTAATCCAAGGTCGATGCCGATTGCTTTGCCATCTTCGCTAGTCTCAGGTCGAGCAATGCCATCATCCATCAATAGCGAGGCATAGTAACGACCATCAGGCATCTTAGACACCGTAACAGTTTTTACAATACCCACCAATTCACGATGAATTTTAGCTTTAACCACGCCAAGATTACCAGGGAATTTAATCTCATCGTCGCCTTTGACTTTAACGTTCTGCGGGAATTGAATCGATTGTTTGCCGTGGCGTTTCTTGAAAGTTGGGTACCCAGTGCGACCATCAAAGAAGTTAATAAAC
>JBBSNU010000237.1:0-7365 GCA_038260455.1 Chroococcales cyanobacterium
ACAATTTTCATCAACACTTAACTAACATTTTAGCACAACAAGTACAGAAGAGCCGCAATAGCACACGATAATTGTCTCAAAGTCACCGCTGGGTAAATCTTCCGAGTAAGTTTGAACTCTGACAACTTCCCAATCTCCTATTCGGCTGTGCGTGTTCGCAGCGGGAAATTTTGAATCTGCAAACTTTTCTATCCGGTGAAATTCTCGAAATCTCTACCCTGCTTGAGGAATTGGTCGGTTAGAAGAGTCGAAGTGTTCGGCAAGAATGTCGGTGATCTGCACCTTCTTCCTCAGTCCAGTCAGCTCTAAAAACGATGTACTTACCCATTTTTCCAGTGTATAACAACTAATGACTGCTGATTAATTTTGCACCGGTGCGTCGCTCGGAGATTGTTGATTTTTTTAGGGATTGTCGATCGCGACGCACCCTACGGCTAATGACTAATGACTAATGACTAATGACTAATGACTAATGGCTAATGACTAATGACTAATGACTAATGACTAATGACTAATGCCAACTGCCAACTGTTTTCAAGCCTGCATCACCACACGTTCCGGGAGACTGACAATAAAAGTTGAACCTTTTCCGTCCTCGCTTTCGACGCTAATTTCGCCGCCGAGAATTTGACACAATCGCTGGCTAATTGTCAATCCCAAACCCGTGCCTCCATACTTCTTAGTAGTCGAAGCATCAGCTTGAGTAAAAGGCTTGAATATCTGCTCTAATTGCTCGTTCGTCATGCCAATGCCGGTATCCCTGACTCGAAAAATCAAAACTTGAGAATTGTAGTTTGAACCAGAGTTAAAATCTTTATTTTTCTTTCTTTTCGTCTGTTTAACTTTTTCATTTTTAATTCTTTCGACCTCGATAGTAATCACCCCTTTTTCAGTAAATTTGGCAGCGTTGCTGAGCAAGTTTAGGAGAATTTGCCGCACTTTCGGTTGGTCGGCGTACATGGTGCCGAGTTCGCCTTTGGTTTTCAGCGCTAAAGCATTGCCTTTTTTCTCTACTAGCGGTTGAGCCGTAGTAATCACTTCTTCAATCATTGTCGCTACGTCGAAGTTTTCCAAATAAAGCGTGACATGGCCGGCTTCTATTTTGGAAATGTCGAGGATGTCGCTGATCATGTCGAGCAAATGTTTACCTGCGGTTTGAATTTTTTCTAAGTCGGGGAGAAAGTCTTCGGAACCGGAATCTTGAGCATCTTCTTGCAGCATTTCGCTGTAGTTGATGATGGCGTTGAGGGGGGTGCGGAGTTCGTGGCTCATGTTGGCTAGAAATGCACTTTTCGAGCGGTTGGCAGCTTCGGCTGCTACTTTTGCTTCGTGCAAGTCTTCTGTGTATTCCGCTACTCTTTGGATCAGTTCGTTGAGCGAAGTTGCTAGCATTCCCACTTCGTCGGAAGTGGTAACGGGTACTTGCAGGTCAAAGTTCGATTCTTCTGTCACTCGCTGAGCGATGAGGGTGGTGGCTTCTAAGGGACGGGCGATCGCCCTGCTGGTGTATGCTGCAAGTATGGCTGCGATCGCCGCCGATAGGAACATAGAAACAACGAGAATCATAGTTCCGAGTTGTTCGGCTTTCTCGTAGGTTCTAAACGCCTCGTCTGCTTTGTTGCCAAAATTATCAGCGAGTTTGGCTGAATCCTCAGAAAATTGTGCGAGTTTAAAAGCGGTTTCGCCAGTCACAAAATTGTTTAAGTTCCGCCCGAAAGCCTGCCGCTGCTGCGGATTCAAAGCTGATACTTTCGCAGTCGCCAACAATTTTTGTACTTGTTGAAAGTATGATTCTACCGTCTTGCCGTTGGATCGAGCGAACTGTTGCAGCAGTTGGTAGTCTTTGGCAATCTCGGGATTTTTGGTCGGCGGCATGGTTTGCAGTTGTTCGAGGATGCCGCTCATCTGAGCAACGCGGGTGAGGAATTCCGATCGCTGGCGATCGAAAATTTCCGGTTTGTTCACCAGACTCGCCAGCTCTTGCTGGTGAATTCTGACTTCCTGCACCGTATTATTAAGATTAGTTAGGATTTCGGCTTTATCTCGGTCGATCGCCAGTTTTTCTCTAACTTGCTGTTTGTGATAGGATTCTACTCCCCGTCCCGCCACAGCACCCAAAATCGCAATACCAATGACCAAGGCGTATCCGCAGCCGATTTTCTGCCTGATACCCAAGCGGCCAAACAGACTTTTCAACCCTATTTGAGGAGCGTTTTGCAGTTGATTTTTCAAGGCTAAGGTTAAAGACATGGGGAATTTACTCGTCACCCTCAGAGGCACCATCTATATTCTAATTGATGCCTGCGTGAGGGTAAATAAAGTTATGACTTTAAACCGGATTTCGGCAGCTATGGGGTCTTTGCAGGGTTCCATAGCTCGATCGGCTTGACAGTTGGCAGCAGTTATGGTTAACCAACTATAGCGGTTCTCCAGTCAGTGAGGTATTGACCCATTAATCAAAAATTCCTCAATTCCCCAATTCTGCAATTCTTTAATCTCAGTCCCGGACGGATTTCTGGTAAAAAAACCGGGTTTTTTGAATGAGATTGAAGGTTTTCAGCAAATATTTTGGTTAAAAAACCCGGTTTCTAGCTATCCGTGCGTAAGTCCCAAATCTCAAATCTCCAATCTGTACCCCTACCTCATCAATCTGAAAAAGGCTATAGCAGTTCGAGCCAAAGATCCGGTATCGATCCCTCAATCCTTCAATCCCTCAATCTAAAATCTATAGCAATTCGAGCCCAAGATGAGGTATTGAGCGATCGAGTTCTCAATCCTTTAATTTAAAATCTAAAATCCTCACCTTTTTGAGAAACGCTATATATAAGTGGCGAGCTATAACTTGCAAGTTAGGAGTTAGATTAGTGATTCAACACTCCACCCTACTCGCAACGGGAGCATCTGGTGTTTTGCATTTATAGTGCGATCGTCCCCGATCGCGTATTGTACTCGCGATCGGGGACGCTCGCACTATTATAAAAAAATGCTGCGAGTCAAAACACCAGATGCTCCCCTCGCAACCCACAACTTATCGCTGTTCCTCTACTGACAAAGTTTAAATTGTGCTATTTGAGCAGGAATTCTTGAAGCATTAGGTACGCTAGCAGAGGCAGGAACGAAGATTCCCATGCCGAAACTGCAACCCTCAGCAGTCGTGCATTCCCCAGGCTTAGCAGTGATTTGATATTCGCCTTGGGATGGCGGAGTAAAAGAGATTGACGCCAGTTCGCCTGTCTTTTGACTCGCACCGATTTCTTGACCGTTGGCATCCTTGAGAGTTAGGTTTAAATCCTGGCAATTTCCGTCGCAAGTCGCAACAAAAGTATACTCAGTATCGGAATGCAGCGTGGCTCTAAACGGAGACGAAACTTGCTTGCGAACTTGGCCGAACAATGGCACAAATACTAATTTTTGACCATTGCTAGAACGCTGCTCAACTTCTGTTTTCAAGCGACAAATAACCGTTTTTTCGCTATCGGTCAGTTCTTGAGCGATCGCACTACCTATAATAGCAGTACCGAGGAGCAAGGAAATGCCGGAAATAACCAGATTTTTGATTTTCATTGATGTTCCCTAAAGTAATTTTTTGGGTGATTGCAATAGACCGCTTTTGGTTGCTGTTTATTGAGTTATCTGGAGCCTATCACATCTCAAGGCAGAACGCAGTAGGGACACTCAAGATGCCGTGTCCCGGACACTCAAGATGCCGTGTCCCTACAGATAGATTTTGGGTAAATCACATTTATATTCGCGGTCAGGATAATGATTTAGGATTGCTATAGAGCCTGATAGTTATAAGTCACGGCCAATCTAACATCTAAAATTGTCTGACTTTTAACTAATTATTTCCGCCGAAAATTCCAAGCGGGAACAAACTTAGAATCTCCCCAAACACCGCGGCGATTTTTCTTAGCTTCGGCTTCCGCTTGTTGCACAATACTTGCACTCGGACAGTTTTTCAAGTAAGGACTGTAAACCATTGCTAATCCTTCGCGCACCAAAACTTCTTGGGCAAATGTGCCGTTTGGTAAGCGAACTTCGCTAACTTGGCGGCCGTAGCGGTCAGTATCGGTAACGGTCAAAACAACGCGCCCGCCCCCTTGTTTGACTAGCTGCTGCATTCTTTGCTCGGCTAGATTGCCCCACTTAAACTGATTCTTATCTGCTGCTTTTTTGCTGTTTTTTTCAGCGTTGGTGTGGGCAATTTCCGGTGCGTCTATGCAGGCAAAACGCACTTTGATATCTTTGCCAGCGGCATCGGTGGCAACAAGGGTGTCGCCGTCGCTGACTCGTTTGACAGCATAATTGTTGGGCGGTAGCTTTTGCGGACAGCCGGAGAGTAAAAACAGCAGAAAAACTGCACTCAAGCTGGTGATTTTAGGAGAAAGGGTGATTTTGGTTGGGTTCATAATTCTCTCTATCTATTTAGTTTCCATCCAATTTTGCCCTGCATGGATGTCAACTATCAGCGGTACGCTAAGCTGCAAAGCATTTTCCATCGCAGTTCTAATTTTCGGCTGCAATTCTTCCCATTCATCGGGAGGCACTTCAAAGATTAATTCATCGTGAACTTGCAGCAGCAGTCGCGCCTGATAGTTTTGCAAAATTTTGTTGACCTCAATCATGGCAAGTTTAATGATATCAGCACTGGAGCCTTGAATCGGTGCGTTGGCTGCTGCCCGCAAAGATTGGGCGTCATTTTCACTCAGAGACTTAAGTTCGCTGGGGTTAATTTCTTCGGGGTTGCTGCCTTTCAAGCGGCGGAGGCTGCCATGCTCCTCGAAATTGAGATAGCGACGACGACCTAGTATAGTGGAAACGTAGCCAAGGGCGATCGCACTTTTTTTCACACCCTCCAAAAATTCAAAAACTTTAATGTAACGCTCGTTAAATCGCTTAATAAACTCTTTGCCATCTGCGGAAGATTTGCCCATCGAACGACCAAACTTAATCGCCCCCATACCATAAACTACTCCAAAATTAATTGTTTTACCAAACCGTCTTTCATCGGCTGTTACTTCCTCTTTTTCAAACAGTAGTTGAGCCGTCAGGGTATGCACATCTCGGTTATTTTGGTAAGCTTCTATTAACACAGGTTCTTGACTCAAATGAGCCAAAATTCGTAGTTCAATTTGAGAATAGTCAGCCGACACCATCAGCCAACCAGACTCCGGTAAAAAAGCCTTGCGAATTTGCCGCGAAAACTCCGTACCGATGGGAATATTTTGTAAATTGGGATTAGATGAAGACAGACGACCTGTGTCTGTAACAGTTTGATTGAAATCAGTATGCAATCGCTGAGTATCAGAACGCACTCGCTTAGGTATAGCATCTACATAGGTAGAGTACAGCTTTTGCAGGGTACGGTACTTTAAGATAGCATCGACAACCAAATGGTCTCCTTGCAAATTTTCTAGGTATTCAGCATCCGTGGAGTAGAAGCCTGTCGCGGTTTTACGAGACTTTAGGGTATTGAGCTTAAGTATGTCAAACAGCAGTTCGCTCAACTGGGCTGGTGAGTTCAAATTTAAAATTTCACTGGGTGCTGTGTTGTCAACTTTCTGCTTAATCTCAGCCAAATCAAGGTTATTTTTTGGCAAAATTTTCTTGAGATAAGGCTTTAAAATTGCACTGGGTACGGTCTCGTAAACTTTCTGAGGAACAGTCCCTAAAGTTGGTTCAATCTGTTCGATTTTTTCTGCGAGATAAGCCTTGAAATCATCAAGAGGTACGGCGTTATAAATTTCCTGCTCAATTGCTGCTAATTTCGGCTCCAGTTCATTGGAGAGGTTTTTAAGATGTCCTAGGTCTATGCGAACCCCCTGATATTCCATTTCTGCTAAAATTGGTTCGAGGGGCTGTTCTACTTCCAGCAGTAACCCGCCCAAAGTTTTTCCGGGAAAGCTAGCTTGATCGGCTTTCTTCAATTCGGCTTTAAGTTTTTCTACTAACCCAAATGTGGTGTAAACATCCATGCCGCAGTAGTCAGCTACTTGTTGAATGCTGATGTCAGCAATTGTTTTGCCTTTCGCCACTAATTCTTTGTAACTTTTGGCTACAATGCCTAGGTATTTTCTTGACAATTCGCTGAGACTGTGGCTGGTTTCGGGATTGAGTACATAGCTGGCTAGCATGGTGTCGAAGACGACTCCGGCGAGTTTGATTCCCTGACAACGCAGGATCGATCGATCGAACTTAGCATTTTGCAGCACCTTCGGATAACTCTCGCTTTCCAAAATCGGACGCAAAGCGTTTAAAACCGTGGCTTTGTCTAAGTTTTTTCCCGTTTTATGTCCGGTGGGAATGTAAGCAACATCTTGTTCGCCTGTTCCCCAGCAGCAGCCAATTCCGACTAATTCCGCGTCTCGCGGTTCGAGGGCGGTGGTTTCGGTATCCCACGCCACGGGCGTAGTTTTGTCGGTGCAGGTTTCCAGCAGTTGGACTAATTCGTTTAACTGTTCTATTGTTTGAATTATTTGGGGTTTGATCGGTAATTTTTTTGCTTCCTGATCGGCTATGGTATCAGCATAAGTCCAAAACCATAAGGCGTATTCTTCATTAAAAATACTTCCGCCAAAGCGCTTTTGAATTTGTTGCACTTTGCCTAAAAAACTTTTAAATTCCAACTTTTCCAGCATCGGAATCAAGGCTGCTTCGTCAAAGCCTATCAACTGACAATCTTCTAAATTGACTTCTAAAGGAACTTCTTGAATAATTGTCGCCATCCGCTGAGAATGATAAGCAGCTTCCTTACCTTCTTCGAGCTTTTTCTTAGTTGCGCCTTTGAGTTGATCGATGGCTGCATAGATTCCATCGAGGGTATTGTAAGCTTCCAGTAATTGCAGGGCGGTTTTGTCGCCGATGCCTTTAACTCCGGGAATGTTATCGGATTTGTCACCGCAGAGGGCTTTGTAATCTATTACTTGTGCGGGCAAAATACCGAGTTTGGCTTTGACTTCTTCCGGGCCGTATTCTTGGGATTTGCCTTTTCCCGATCGCCTAAGTTCATCTGTACTCAGATATAGTACACTGATTTGCTTCTCAGTCTCTACTAATTGAAACAAATCTCGATCGCCCGTGAGGATTTTAACCGCATAACCGGCGGCGCTGGCTTTGTTGGCCAAAGTTCCCAAAACATCGTCGGCTTCGTAGCCCGGAGCGGTGAAGGCTGGTAAATTGAAATAGGTAAGGAGTTCTTGCAGGTTTTTGAGATCCGGGATAAAATCTTCGGGAGTTTCGACGCGACCGGCTTTGTAAGTTTCGTCTGCTTCGTGGCGAAAAGTGGGCGTGGCGAGGTCAAAGGCGATCGCCATGTACTCCGGTTCATGAGCCGCCATAACTTCCAGCAGAGACTTGAGAAAGCCA
>JBBSNU010000238.1:0-7360 GCA_038260455.1 Chroococcales cyanobacterium
AGGCAATAGTAATTAACAGTTGTAGTTGCGAATGCTTCCAGTTCTGATGACTCCCCTTCCCACGCCGCTGCACAAACCCTAATCTAATCAATTCAGCCTTATAGTCCCGAATTTTCCTTGGCATATAGGCCCTTACTTCATTTACATAATTATCAATTGTGTTTCCCGATTTCCCAGTTTAGCATTAATATCGCTTTTCTGGGATGGGAGGGCGATCCTCTTCGAGGGCTTCGCTAACGCTTTTTTGGGATGGGAGGGGCGAGCGCTTTTTTGGGATGAGAGGGCGATCGCCCTTTACAACTTTTTCACTCTTAGGCGGGCGATCGCTCTTTTTGCATCCAAAGGTCGATCGCTAGCAACTCAATCTATTCTTCTCCAGGCTCATCCATTTGTAATGTGTACTGCAATGCCACCTTTAATTTTGATAAATAATCTGCTGAAATATTGCCCAATTTTTGGATTAATCGCTGCCTATCGAGGGCTACCACTTGATAGCAAAGCACCACTGAATCTTGTGTTAAACCGCCTTCACCCGCAGGTAAAATAATTGTCCCCGGTATCTTGGCACGCCGCAGATTACTTGTTACGGGCACTACCACTACTGTTGTAGTAAAGCGATCTAACGTATCTCGCTGTACGGTAATGACTGGTCTAATCCCTGCTTGTTCCGAACCTCTAGTTGGATTGATATCTGCTAAATAAACTTCTCCCAACATCAAATTTTATCCTGTTGCTGAAGTTGAGGAAGATAATCTGTTAAAGCGGTTTCCGCAAAAGCTAAATCTTCAGCGGTAAACTCAGCTTTCAATGCCGCCGCTTCTTCATCAGAAATGGCATCCCACTCTCTAAATAATTGTTGCTGATTAGGATTTTTTGGGAATTTACCCTGTTGACTGATTAGCTGTTTGTCAGCAAGATATTTTTGGATAGCGCGATCGAGTTCTTGTAATTCTAAACAATCGAGCATTTCAAGCCGATCGAAAATTTGGTTGAGGATTGCCTGTGACATAGGTTTTTACTTTCTGTTAAGGCTGGTTCGTCTATTATACAACCAAATATCAGGATTTTCGAGGGTTTATACGATCGCTTTTTTTAGCATCTTGCAATATTCGATCGCCCTTGACGACTTTTTCACGCGCGAAGGTCGATCGCACTACCAATTAATTACAGTTAAACTTGTTACCTTTGCAAACTCTCGATCTGCCGTCACCAAACTTGCTGAATTTTGGATTGCCATTGCCGCAATAACCGCGTCCGGTAGTTTCAAGCGATGTTGCTGGCGAATTTCAATAATTTTATCAATCAAAACAGCATCAATAGCCACTAAACCAAGAACCTCCACTCGTTGCAGAAACTGCTCAAAAATCTGACTATCGTCTTGAGTTAGCCCCGGAAACACCAAAAACTCAATTTGGCTAATAACTGAAACTCCTAGCCAATCAGCATCTTTAAGTAATTCAATGAGTTGAATATTTTCTTAAAGCAGAGCCACAATAGCATTCGTATCCAACACAATAGCGATTACCACTCATCGCGTAGATTCCTCTGCATTGTTACCGCATCTCCCCGCCAGGTTAATCGTCCCACCAAATCTGAGAAATCATAACTCTGTGTCGGCATTGCTTCTGACAAAATTGGATTCAAAAATACTGAAACTTCCTGTTTGTTGAGCAATTTAAACGCAGCTAATATCACTTCTGAAGCCGATGAGTAGTTACCGTTTTTGACTGTTGATTCAACGAATTTCTCTAATTCAGGAGTTGAGAATATATTCATGATGTTGAGTCACCTATTTCAGTCAACTACTATTTCCATAATAACACAAAATATCGCATTTCGTTATTCAACATCTTTTAGTATTTTTGCGAAAAGCCTCGTTTATGCTTAACTAGAACAATGATAAACTTGATATTCATACCCATCTACCCCCGGAAACTGGCGCGATTCAAGCTGACATTTTTGTGCTGCTAAGTTGACAGGTGCGCGAAAATTTACCAACCACAAATCTAGCGGACGTTCTAATTGACTGAGTGTCTTATCGAGTATCCCCGCCACAATTTCCGGCGCATCCCTTCTCTGCTTAACTAAAAGAAACTGTGGAGACTCAAAGGCTTTAACTTCTTGCTTCTTGCCTCTTGCTTCTTGCTTCTTCCTTCTTCCTTCTTCCTTCTTCCTTCTTTCCCATTCCAACCCTATCCCCATCAATTCTCCTATTTCTACATGAGTATTTTGAGTAGTGGCAATTAACACGGGAACTTTCGAGACTTCGCGGATAATGGGAATTAAAAGGTCTGGTTTGTAATATTTGCGATAGCCGAGATTGGAATTTACTGTGATACCGCTGACAAAACCCATTGCTAAAATTAGCATGACTGCTTTTTTGCCAGAAATTTCTACGGCAGGTAAATTAAACCATCGACTTTTGACTGTAGGTGTGCTATAAATAACTGCTAAGGTTACTCCTAACAATAATATCGCGGCGGGAAAGTAGACGAAATTGTATCGAGGGCCGCGAGTTAGGTCAATTCCTAGAATGTATGCAAAGCTGAAAAATAGGAAAATTGCTCCTAATACAAATCCGCCGAAAGTAACAGTAGCTAAATGAGTATTCGGCGTTTTTAAGGAAATATTAAGAGCGTTTTTCAGCAGGGGAAGTGCCCATACAAAAAATATTGTCATGCCGATCGCAGATCCAGCCACTACTGCCAAATTTGGCGATTCCACCGGCAGCAGCGACACGACAGTGATCCATCCCGCTAAGGCTTGGAAAATCGGCGCGATCCAATCTACAAAAGTGCGATCGCCACTGACAAGCCAATTCGTGAGCTCGCTGCCGTATTTATTTGACAAAAATACCGGCACCCAAACTAAACCGCCAGCTAAAGTCCCCAGCGCTACTGCTAACAGCCGCCAGATAATTTGAAATTGCCAAATATTCGGCTGCGGATTATTTGAAGTTACCAATTTTTGATTAAATTGCAGCCAAATTACAGCAATTAAGGCGATGGATTCGGCACACAAAGTCAGCACGAAAAAGTAGTGAGAAGCAATTCCGAAACAGTTAACAACTATCCAAAGCAGCACCGCCCAAACAGGTAGCGGAGCGCGTTGTTGCAGTTTTTGGGCAGCTAAGATCAAGCAAAAAAGAGAGGCAATAACTAATAAAATTCCTAATGTATAGTGGCGGGCTTCTTGAGCGAGATAAATGCCGTAGGGAGAAACTGCCATCATTGCGGCCGCACATTGACCGACTAAACGAGAATTGAATGCAAATTTGCCTAAAAAATAGATGGCGGGTACTGAAATAACGCCCAATAATGCCGGCAGCGATCGCCCGATCCAAACTAAACTATCTTCGGTCGGCCCAAACAACTGCATCCACCAGTGGGCTAGCATAAAATACACTGGCGGATGGTTGCTTTCTAGCAGCAAATGGTTTAGGACATCTGCAATGCCAGCATCGGGACGAAATTGCAGCGGTTGTAGTAGAGTGGGAAGGTCGATCGGGCGATCGATCGGCACTCCGCGAAAACTGTTGCCCAAACTAAACACTAGAGTCGAAAACTCGTCTGTCCACAGCGGTTTCGAGTCCAAATTGGCAAAACGCAGCATTAGGGCGATCGCCATCCACAGCAAGAGCAACAACAGTTGTTTGTTCTTAATCATCAATTCAGTCATTCAAAGGTCTTGGGAAGAACAGTTATTATAGTTGATAATTGACTGTTGACAGTTGATAGTTGCTAGTTGCTAGTTGTTAACTATCAACTGTTTAAAACCCTCCCTGCCAACTGTCAACTGCCAACTGCCAACTGCCAACTGCCAACAGTCAACAGTCAACTGTCAACAGTCAACAGTCAACTGTCAACAGTCAACAGTCAACAGTCAACAGTCAACTGTCAACTGTCAACTTCCGTCACCCGCCAGCTCAGCTTCATATTAATCCAGAAATTCCACAGAGTCACGGCTGCGATCGCAATTAAATTCGCTAAATATTCATTCATTCCAAAGATATTAAACATCACATTAACCAGCAGCACATTCAAAATCAAACCCATCAAGCAAATTGTATTAAACTTCAACAGCCGTTTCAATCGCTGGCGCTTTCCTGGCTGTCGCTTAGAAATCTCCCCAAAAGTCCACAAATCATTCCACAAAAAGTTACTGATAATTGCCAATTCAGCAGCAAAAATCAGACTGCGAGTCAGCTCCAAATTGAATATCTCGCGCAGCACGTACAAAACCGCCATATTCACAAACACGCCGCTGAAACCCACAAGGCCAAACCGCAGAAACTTACCCATCGGCCAGCGGGCAAACCGCAATATGAGCAAATGCCGCAAATACTCAATATACTGTTTCCCAGTAACTTTGCTCTCGCCTTCTTTCCGCTCCTGAAACACGTAACCAACTTCTCCAATCCAGCGGATATCCCCCCTCCCAAGCACTTCAATCAAAATTTTGTAACCGGCGGGATTCATGGTTTTGCCTGCTATGCAACTGCGACGCAGCATAAAATACCCGCTCATCGGATCGGAAACTCGGCCCACCACTCCCGGCAGTATAATCAATCCGACTGTTTGAGCTCCCCGCGACAAAAATCGCCTGAGAACGCTCCAGTCGCTCACCCCGCCCTCGGCAACGTGGCGGCTCGCAGCGGCCAAATCTGCTCCCCGCTGAATTTCTGCTAAAAGCTGCAACAGTGTCTCCGGGGGATGCTGCAAGTCGGCATCGATAACCCCCAAAACCTCGCCCCGAGCGGCCTGCCACCCGCGAATTACCGCTGTGGAAAGTCCCCGCTCGTCTTCCCGGCGCATCACGCGCAATTGCGGATATTCTGGTGTCAGGGACAGGGCAACTTCCCATGTGCGATCGGGGCTGTCGTCATCGACTACAATTAATTCGTAGTTGCCGGGAATCATGCCATCCAGCAATTTGGTCAATTGTTCGACAATACTCTTGACATTCTTGCACTCGTTATAGGTGGGAATGACGAGGGAAAAATAAATGGGCGGTGTGTCTGCGTCTGTAAAAGTTGAAGCGAAAGTCGGTACAACAGGAATTTGCAAAGGCCCAGAAGGCACTGGCAACAGATGATTTGTTTGGTTGATTCCCATAATTTAAGTTTCCACAAAGTAAAGGATGGTTTTGTAAGACTTGAGATTTTAGAAGATCGTTCCTATTTAATTGATTCGTTAAGATATAAAAATGCCTTAATTCTAGGCAGTAATTCTGTAACTGAGCAAAAAATAAAACTGTGGATGCAATTCTCGATCGCGCTTTACAAGGTTATAACATTTCTACCGCCGAGGCCTTGGTACTTTTGCAGCAAAGAGATCCAGAGGCGATCGCCCAAATTCAAGCAACCGCTGACTTGCTGCGCCACCGACAATCAGGGGATACTGTTACCTATGTTATAAATCACAATATTAATTTTACTAACATTTGCGAGCAGCATTGCAGTTTTTGTGCATTCCGCCGCGACGATGGAGACGAGGGCGCTTTTTGGTTAGATGCAGCCCAAATTCAGGAGAAGGCAACTGATGCAGTGCGACGGGATGCGACGGAAATTTGTATGCAGGGTGGCTTAAATCTTCAAGCTAAACTGAACGGCCAATCTTTGCCTTATTATCTGCAATTGGTGAAAACTATTAAAGATAAGTTTCCGCAGTTGCACTTGCACGCTTTCTCGCCGCAAGAAATAGAATTTATTGCCAGACAAGATAATCTTAGTTTCAGCTATGTAATTTCGGCTTTGCAAGATGCGGGAGTCGGTTCGATGCCGGGAACTGCGGCGGAAGTTCTCGACGATGCGGTGCGGAGGATAATTTGCCCGGAAAAACTAGATTCGGAAACTTGGTTAGAAATTGTAGGAACTGCTCACCGTCTGGGTTTGCCGACAACGAGTACGATGCTTTGCGGGCATATTGAGACTGCCTCTCAGCAGGTTTTGCATTTGGAAAAAGTGCGATCGCTCCAACAAACAGCAATTAACAACAACTATCCAGCGCAGATCACAGAATTCATTTTACTGCCCTTTGTCGGACAGGATGCACCGGCTCCTTTACGCAGTCGAGTCGGCCGCGATCAACCAGTTTTAGCAGATACATTGTTGCTCACCGCAGTATCTAGAATCTTCTTGGGAAATTTGATTTCCAATCATCAGCCAAGCTGGGTAAAATTGGGTTTAGCAGGAGCTACAGAGGCCCTAAAATGGGGCTGCAACGACATCGGCGGCACTTTGATGGAAGAGCACATTACTACGATGGCCGGTGCGGTTGGCGGCAGTTGTCAGTCTGTGGAAGATTTGCAGAATGCGATTAGTTCTTTGGGGCGGGATTATCAGCAAAGAGATACAATTTATCGACCTTTGGGGGTTGACAAATTGGTAGAAATAAGTTAAAAATTTGGCAATAAATCGGCGGTTGAAACCGCTGCTATACAAACAATGTCCGCCGACGCGGACTAAGAAATAATACCATTTCCGCCATAAATCGGCGGTTGAAACCGCTGCTATACAAACAATGTCCGCCGACGCGGACTAAGAAATAAAAAAGGTAAAAATCACAGATTTGGTATAAGGTGCGTCAGATTTTAAGCGATCGCGAAACAATTAAAGTTAGGCATTCCGGGACACCTACTTTGTCTGAAAGCCGATCGCACTTTCAAATTCTTCTAGCGCTTGACAACTTCCCACCTGCAAAGCACGTTCCACTGTAGCAGGGATAAGTTGGGCGATCGCAATTCCCGGAAAATTCGGACTAATATCAGATTCCAAATACTCTCCATCTGGTTGCAGCAAATAGATGCGAAGCCTGCCACTATCATAAACCCAGACTTCTGGAACCCCAATAATTTTATAGGCATCGATCGCAGTTTTGGAAGTAACATCCGTCTCAATGGCTAAATCCGGTGGCGGATCGTCTGGTTGCAGTCGGCGACGGCCGATCATCCGCTGATAATTTAGAATGTAAAAGCAAGCATCAGGTTCAATTCCTGCTTCACCTTCCCGTTTGAAAGTAGTAGAACCAAACGGTTCATATCTTCTGCCCGCCGACTTGAGTAAAATTTTAACAATATCGGAAATTAAATCTTTCGGCCTTTCGTGTTCTGGTAAAGGAACCATAATTTCTAAAGTTTCTTTGCTGTAAGCAACTCGTGCCGATCGCTTTTCTCCCAACTCCTCCAAAATCGACTCGAATTCCAGCCAACTTACATTGGGAATAGTTACGACACTGCCGGGAGCAAGCTCGATTTGACTGACAGGTTTGAGGATGGGAGCGATAACAATCATAAGCTGAATTGAGAGCTAGTTGTTAAGTTTGTGCGAAATAAGAGTTTGTGGAGATATCCGTTGAGTGTA
>JBBSNU010000239.1:0-7341 GCA_038260455.1 Chroococcales cyanobacterium
CGAAACTTCTAAAGCCAAGAGAGAAACAAAGCCAATCATGGCAAGGCGACCGTTTAAACGTTCTGCGTAGGGGGTAAAGCCTGTGCGGGGTTCGTCATCGATGTATACTGTCGGCTCGATCGCAAAATTGTTCATTTTGCCGTCGTTGTCGAGCATTAAACCTCTGTTAGTCATGTCCGTCTCCTAAATTTTTTTGTGTGTACTGTAACTTAATGTAACAGACTTATGAAGAAATGTAAAGGATTGCGTGATTTTTTTTTCAAATACCCTATTTTTACCTGAGTTTCAACCAAAAATGCAACAGCAGACAAGCTCTCAACCCTTATATAATCAATTATCCGCAATTTTCAAATCTAAAATCCTCTGAGAGTAGACTCTGAGCCCCAGAGGGGGGAGGATAGAGTTGAGACGTGCAGAAGTCGATGGTGTGTGGCAAATCCGGTCTGGGTTTGACGAAAATTGTGGAACGGAGGAAAAATTTATGCGGGCCAGTCTGGAAATGCGGTGGTTTTATAGCGGTGCGTTGCCAAAATCGATCGGGCAATGGTTTGGAAGCGAGAGTCTCGGAGGCTATCTGTCGCCTCCAGAAGAGCGCGAAGACATATATTTGTTAGTACCGGGCTGCGACTACTTGGGAGTCAAGCTGCGCGGGAAAGCCTTAGAGGTAAAGTGGCGGCAGGGAGAGTTAGGGGCAATGCAGTTCGGAAACCGCTGGGAAGGCAAGGCCGAGAAGTGGCTGAAGTGGGTTTGTGCCGACACGATGGCGCCGGTATCGGCAGATATTCTGGCGACAGGAAAGTGGGTGGGAGTCAAGAAAAAGCGAGCGCTGCGTCTTTACCAAGTTTCAGCCCCCGGTTCCTTAATGTCTGTGCCTGTAGAAGCCCCAGTCCCCCAAGGTTGCAGCGTCGAAGTTACTCAATTGAACATTAACGGCAATCCGTGCTGGACTTTGGGATTTGAAGCATTTGGCAGCGAAAGTTGTCTGACCGAAAACCTGCAAACAGTAGCTAATTGGACTAACAAGACCTATCAGGCCCAAAAGTTGAAAGCAGAGGATTCTTCCGGTTATCCGCGTTGGATGGATGCTCAGGGCGGCTGAGCTTGATGTTTGGGATATGTCTGCATTTGTTCAAACAATCCCTGGGGCGGGCGTTCTGAGCCCGCCCTCAAGAATATAGCCTTTCTCAAAAAGGTGAGAAGTCAGTCGATTTGAGATTTGAGATTTGAGATTTGAGATTGGGCGATTTGAGATTTGAGATTGCGGGACTGCGGGATTGCGGGATTGCGGGATTGCGGGATTGCGGGATTGCGGGATTGCGGGATTGCGGGACTGCGGGATTGAGCGATTGGGCGATTTGAGATTTGAGATTTGATATTTGATATTTCAGATTTGGGGATTGAGGGATCGAAACCTCATCTTTCGCTTTAACTGCTATAGACGAGCAATTGCATAAGTCTTTAATTGATAGAGAAACCGCAGATGTAAGGCAGATGCAGCCGACGATAAACGCAGATAATTTCAGTATGACTCCGATCGCGTCCGATCGATTACCATAACAAAAACGGTTTGTAGTGCGGACGACCGTCCGCTCTTAAACCGAGGACTCCAGAACGCACTTTTTTCCCAGAAACCGGATTTTTAGATCAAAATCCTTCACTGCAATCCGCAGAAAGAGTAAAAAACCCGGTTGCTTTGTCGGGGGTTCGTCCAGAACTGTTCGAGATAGTTTCTGTCGGGAATGCCATGCAAGTCTAAGGCAAGTTAAATGCAATACAGCTTATTTAATTTTTCCCTACTTTGCCAGCAGTTCTTAAGATTTGACAAGCTAAAATTGCCGCACCAAACCCGTTATCAATATTCACCACACCCACACCAGCCGCACAAGAATTGAGCATAGTTAAAAGAGGAGCAATGCCGCCAAAACTCGCGCCGTAACCCACACTTGTCGGCACCGCAATCACCGGACAATCCGCCAAACCCGCAACCACACTCGCCAAAGCACCTTCCATACCAGCAACCGTAATCAACACATCAGCATCATCAATCACGTGCCGATTATTCAACAAGCGGTGAATTCCAGCAACTCCCACATCCCACAAACGCCGCACCCCAAAACCGCAAAGTTCCGCAGTCACAGCCGCCTCTTCCGCCACAGGCAAATCCGCCGTTCCCGCACTGATAATCGTCACAGTACCGGGATGCTGGGGAGTTGGGGAACTAGGAGAAATTGCACAAATTCGAGCTTTTTGGTAGTAGCACAAATCGGGTATTTTTTGCTGCAATTTCTCGAAAACTTCCGGTTCAATTCGCGTCGCCATCACCACAGGATTTCGCCCGCGCATCGCCTCGATAATTTCCACAATTTGGTCTGGTGTTTTCCCCGGGCCCCAGATAACTTCAGGAAACCCGGTTCTTAAGGTGCGGTGGTGGTCAATTTTGGCAAAATCGCCTACTGGTTCAAAGTCAAAGTGCTTTAATTTGTCCAAAGCTGCGGCGGGGCTAATATCGCCGGCTGCAACCGATTCGAGTAACTTCTGTAAAATTTCAGGTTCCATGAATTAATGATATCAACTACGCTTAAACAACTATAGCAGAATTGGTTTGTAGTGAGGACTTTAGTCCTATCTATAAGAAGGACTAAAGTCCTCACTACGAACCTTTGATTATTCTGTAATTTTCAGTTCGTACAAATTCCAGAAAGCACCTCCTATAGCACTATAGCGAATTCCCGAAAGGCGATCGCGCACCGCCTCAAAAGTCAGCGGATTCACCATATAAACAAAAGGCACTTGTTCCGTGATAATCCGCTGCGCCTCCCCATACAGTTCCTTGCGCTTCGCCTCATCAAGCTCTTGAGAAGCCTTCACGTAAATGTCATCAATTTTTTGCTCCCATTGGTACACTTTCCAACCCTTAATCGGCGGTTCTCCAGCTTGCGGGCCCTGGTTGAAAGCGTGCGAATTCCCGTTCACCGACCAAATATTGTAGCCGCTGTGCGGCTCAAGCCCTCCCGTAAAAGCGCCGAGGTAAGTATCCCAATTTTTAGTCAAGCGCAGCTTTTCCAGATAAGTGTTAAAACTCAGGAACTGCGTATCAATTTGCATCCCCAATTTCCCCAAATCTTGCTTAATTTGCGTCCCCATTTGTTCCCGAACTTTTTTGCCCGCAGCCATCAATAAAGTAAACCGCACTTTGTTATCCTCAGCATCCAACAATTCGTTATTGCTATTATACTTAAAACCAGCACTTAACAGTAACTTCTTCGATTTTTGCGGGTCGTAACTGTAAGTTTTTAATCCCTGTTCGGGAGACAAGTAGAACGGACTTTGTGCCGGAATTGGGGAATGCAGCGGTGCCCCAAGTCCGCGATATATATTGTTAGTCATAGCGTCGCGGTTGATGCCGTAGGCGATCGCCTGCCGAAATTCCTTATTGGTAAACCAGCGAGACTTAATCGGGTCTACAAACGGCTGATTTTGAGGATTGCGCCCCTTATTCAGATTGAAACACATAAAAACACTGCCAGTATCCGGGCCGCCGTTGAATACCGTATATTTGCCACGTTTTTCCTCGCGTTTCAGCAGCGGAAATACCTCCGGCTGCACGTCCAGAGTATCCAAATCGCCCGATCGAAAATTCAGCAATTGATTGTCAGTATTTTCAATAATTTGCCAAACAATTTGCTGGATGTAAGGTTGACTATTTCCTTCAGCATCTTTGCGCCAAAAATACGGATTTTTTTCCAAAACAACGCGCTGATTGGGAGTATAACTTAGCATTCGGTATTGACCGTTACCGACAATTTTTTGAGGGTCAGTATCCGTACCCCAAGTAGACAGGAATTTAAGCTTACCATCTGCCTCAGTATTGCTGACAGATTCCTGCAAAATATGAGCTGGTAGAATTGGGATTCCCCCAGCATATCTAATAAAAGGAGCGAAAGGTTCTGCTACTGAAAATTCTACACGGCGACTATCAAGTTTTTTGAGTTTTGGGAATTGGCGGCTGATGCCAACTCTCAGAGTATCTTTCAAACCGCTAGGGATTTTATCATTGAAATAAATCTTTTCATAGCTGAAGATAATGTCATCTGTAGT
Source organism: Chroococcales cyanobacterium (assembly GCA_038260455.1). Lineage (GTDB taxonomy): Bacteria > Cyanobacteriota > Cyanobacteriia > Cyanobacteriales > Microcoleaceae > Microcoleus. Next base: position 4,099 of record JBBSNU010000239.1, read on the forward strand.
CATCGGTTCGCCATCCGACCATTTCAATCCTTCTCGCAGGTTGAAGACAATCTTTTTGCCATCCTTAGAAACTTCCCAGGACTCTGCTAAACCAGGTTCTAGCTTCGATGTCAAGCCGTTTTCGTTAATCAATCCCTCGTACATATAGCCAAAAACGCTATATGCAGACTGATTTAGCGGGTAGTTGAAGGTAGACGGGCCACTGGGGGTGGGAACGATGAGTCTGTTTGTTAATTGCGATCGCACCGGAGTACAAGCAGACAGACTGATAGTGGCAATTACAGCCAGCAAAACAGCCAGCCAGCGGCGCTTTGAATGTAAAATAGGGAAAATTTTCATAATAATTTAGTCTACCACCTGCGTGCAATTATGACTGAGATTGTAGCCAACCCAGAAAGTCTTCAGTGCGCGAAAAATACTTAGTTATCCCGACTTCCTGCAAAGCATCTCGAACTTTCGACAGACCAAATTCTTTGACGTTACCGCTGAGAAATACTTTGCTTTCTGTAGAATGCGATCGGGCATGACTGAGGATACAGTGTAGAATCAAATTGTCTGTTGGGTCTTTTTCGATCAAAGTTGTGTTTAAGCTTGCTTCGATAATCTCTGGATTTAATGCAATCATTTCTGAATTTCGCGACATCAGACTTATCGCTTCCCGCAAGCGCGATTTAATTTCACCTACTCGATAGCCATAGTAAATGAATGACTCTTCTAAGTTAAAAGATAGAGATGCGGCGTATTCAGATGTCACATCTCGCTTTGTTTCGCTAACTTGACGACTTAGCTGTTGCCCAAAAGAGTTTTGTCGCTTCAACTCATCCTCTAAAGCTGACAAAGCCTCCATGTAACAAATGCTCGGTATTACTAACTGAACTGATGAGGACAAATCCCTGAGCAACATAATTGCTTCAGCCTCACGCCCTGTAGTAATACTCATCAAAAAGTTGGTCTCGATATATACGATTGCCACCTAATTCCACTCCTGATTTTGTTGTTCCACCTGCGAGTAATGGCAGCAAACCGATGGCTGCTATCTGTTCCGATGCTGGCGGACTTTCTGATTTCCAGTTATAATCTAAGTCATGCAGCCACGATTGAATCACCGTTTCAATGGTATCTTCAAAGAGCCATTTACTGCCAAACATAGGCATATAATAGCGACCTATTTCACCAGTATTGAGAGTGCAAACAGGTTCTGATAAATTCACACCATCCCATTTAAAAATCAAAATTTGTTCCGCGTCAATAAACATAGCATAGGGAACGATCGCGTTTTTTTCAGACAGGTTAGCTAATACAGCTTTCAGCCAGTCGATCGCGCGATCGACAATTTTCTGTTTGGCGGCTGCTTCTTGGGCTTGAATAATTTTAACCTCGATTAGCACGACTATGCGATCGTCCTTATCCAACGCGATCACATCCGCGTCTACAGGAAATTGTAACTCCCAGGTGTCAGTGTCCATGATTTCAGGCTTCCTAGCGATTTGGATTAAACAATTGACTCCACAGTCAATTTTAGATGATAGAGTTCTATTTTTGACCCAGCAAAACTACAGCATAGGCTGCAATTCCTTCCTCTCTCCCCACGGGGCCTAACTTTTCGTTGGTAGTAGCTTTGATGCCGATTTGGTCTGGTTTTAATTGTAGAACACCAGAAATGCGATCGCGCATTTGCTCAATATGCGGTTTCAGTTTGGGACGTTCGGCCACCACCACCGAATCAATATTGCCAATTTCCCAACCTTTATCTAATATTAACTGATTGACTTGTTCTAGCAACACTAGACTGTCTGCACCTTTCCATTTTGGGTCAGTTGGCGGGAAATATAGGCCGATATCTCCCAAGCTGAGAGCTCCCAGAATCGCGTCCATAATCGCGTGGGTAAGCACGTCTGCGTCGCTGTGTCCTAATAAGCCTAATTCGTGGGGAATGTGTACGCCGCCGAGGATTAGGGGGCGTTCTGGAACTAAACAGTGAATGTCGTAACCGTTACCGATGCGGATGTTCATTTCAAAAAGTAGATGTTTGGGGAATGCAGACAGCAGACAATTATTTCACAGTCTGGGTGGAGATTAGTAAGTTTTTTGGGTGATTTGATACGGGATAGCTACGCCGCGCGTCCTTTTTGAGATTATTTATCAAAAACATTACTAGAAAAGAAGTGTTGCGCGAAGTGAAATGGAGGGTTATTTCTTCAACTATTTGATTAGGTGCGTCGCTATGAAATTGTCGATTTTTCTTGAGGAATTTTCGATGGCGACACACCCTACGGTTAGTTTTGGGCAGATAGTGGAGGAATGCGATCGGCTGTTAAAATTACTACTTTCCCATCTTGCCAAACAGCAATAGATTCACCTAATTTGCGGTGTCTTTCTATAGCTGCTGCAACTGCCGATTTCAGTCCAGCATTAATCTTTGTAGATAAAAGTTGTCTGGGTTTTGATTGTTTCATTTTATTTTTAAATTATTTGATTCCAGCTTTCAACATTATAGATTATCTGTTCTTCCTCGATACTCCCTTCTGCCACTAACTGAGTAGTTTCGTGAGAGTTGTCATAGATAATCCAATTGTCGCACAGTGGCAAATACAGAGCAATCAAATTTCGCAGTCTTCTGTCATAGCGACGGCGGATGACATCTTCTGGGATAGAATGACCGCCGCTAGCTACCCGGCTGGCTACTCTTGCTATGGCTAGTTCGAGCGATCGCAGCCAAAAATAAATTAAGTTAATTGTATAATCTTTTGTTTTACAACTTCTCAGAAAAGCCGCAAAGCTGCGGGCTGCTAGAGTAGTCTCAAAAGCAAAATCAGTTCCCGACTCAGACAGGGTTTTCAGTCTTTCTAGCATGATTCGTCCGGCCCAAATGGCTACAGATTCGGGATTGAATGGCGAAAGAGCAGCCGCGAGCGCGTCAGCATTGACATATTCTAAACAGTCCAGAAAGTTGGGCAATAAACTCATTGATGCAGTGGTTTTGCCGGAACCGTTAGCGCCGCCAATGATGTAAAGATTCGGCATAAATTTACAAGTTAAATTTGTACTAAGGATCGAAAACTTAACTTAAGTACCTCCTACAGTCGTCTATCCTGTAAGTTGCCGGGTCTTCTGGGTTTGAGGTGATAATAAAAACTAATTAGAAAAGCAAGCTAATAGTCGAGCTCGAAAATTGTCGAAATTAACAAATCCATAGGCTTGACGCTTAATCACTTTGAGGCGATTGTTGATTCCCTCCATCAC
>JBBSNU010000240.1:0-7333 GCA_038260455.1 Chroococcales cyanobacterium
AGTGCGGACGACCGTCCGTTCAATATTGCGGACGGTCGTCCGCACTACAAACCGAAATTAAACATTTTTTATGTTCGTGTTTTTTGCCGGAATTCGCCATAAAAAAAACTTGGTTTCTGATACCTTTGCCCGCTGACTTATGAAACCCGATTTATTCCGAAATTTATCATTGCCAAACCCAAAACTCCTAGAAACCGGGTTTGTCGCCCCACGTATCATATTATCTGCAGTCGGCGATAGGTTCGTTCGTAGTGCGGACTTTAGTCCGCAACCCAAGAGCGGACTAAAGTCCGCACTACGAACCTATTTTATCGTCGATCAAACTGTCCAAAATGCTGTTATTGTGACAGTGACAACGAGCTAAATTATTTCTATATCTCTCAATAAATTAGTGCACCTGATGCAGCGCAAAACTATATCAAAAAAGTTAGGCATAGAATTCAACAATTTTAATAACAAAAGTTGAGTTAAATCGGTTCTTCCCCTTGATTGAAACCCTGAATTTCTTGATTTTCCTCGACGCGAACAATACCATCATTGGGAATATTGATGATACCTGTGAATGACTCTTGACTTGCGGGCCCAACTTGTTCCTTGTTTTTGCGATCGGCAATTTCGCGCTGCAACTTGTCAATTGTCTGTTGAAAACGAGCTGCTTGTCTGAGCATTTCCTGTTCTGAAAAATCCAGCAATTGAATCAAATTAGCAATTTGATATTCCAGGAATTGGGTTTCGTAAAAATTATGATTTATTGCCGATTTTTCAGCATTATTTGAAGGATCGAATACAATTTTTTCATCACCAAGTAACAAAGCTGTTTTGACACTAAGTGCTAAGTGTTTAAACATTTGGGCCGTACCTTGTGGAATTTTAACCTTCAGGAATATCACTACCGCAAACAAACTTCCAGAGGGCAGAATTCCCCCAAATCCTAAGACAGATTTGACTTGGTAGGGAATAATTAAGGACTCTTGTTCGGGAATCAAGGGGCTGCCTTTTGCCTCAGATACGTGAAAAATATTTAATACTGCAGGTTCTAATTGCAGTAATCTTTCTCGTTCGATTCCGATGACTGTAGGAATGTCTAAACCAAACTGCTTGATTATTTCCGAAATCGGCTGCATTTGGGCTACCAAGTCGGCGCTAACTAACCCAATAGCAGTATTTTCTGCTGCTGTATGCCGATAATTCCAATGGGTTTCTGCGCCTGCGGCTGCTAGCAAAGTCCAGCATTTCATGTCGGCTGCAGGAGAATTGCCGTTCATCAAGCGGCGGGCGGATTGTTGCAAAGATTCTTCTAATTCTCCGTAGGGATGAGTTTTGAATAAGCGCACCAAAACACAGGTATTTTCTCCAGTTTGGCAATTGCAAAAATGTTGATAAATAAATTTAACAATTTTCTGGCTGCAGGCTTCCATACTAGCTGTATTTCTACCTAGCTGCCGCAGGACTAAGCTGCATTTCGCCATATCTTGCGGGGTGAATCGGCTTATATCGTACATTAAAAAACGCTCTCCCAGAACTCAAACACTCTTTTTCATTTATCGTTAAGTCCGCTACCGCATCCGGAATCTTACTGAGAGGTTTGAAAAGCGTTAGTTCAAATACGTATAATATCGTGCCAGGTCAATTGACCGGTCTAAAATAGGTTCGTAGTGCGGACTTTAGTCCGCAGTATGTTGCGGACTAAAGTCCGCACTACGAACTGTTTTTGTTACGATTCTAGACCGGATACGATCTAAAATATTTCAGGAACAGATTTCATTCTTCGGGAAAAGAAAAACTGAATTCCGAACGATCGAACATCTGGCTGCAATATGTCAATTGGGGATTCTTCCTGGGGTGAGGCCGGGTTTATTTAACCTGTCTGCTGGCTGGCGCGGCTGTTGGCGCAGAAAGCAGCTAGAGCCGATTGAAAATGGTGCAATATCTCAGAACATCGAACTTTTCTTTTGTAATACCAATTTCATAAAGTAGCGCTAGATATTACCCCCCCCAACCCCCCCGCGAGTTCGGGGTGGCTCAGACTTCATCAGCACATCTTTAGAAAAATGGTATAAGTAGATGGTTTGCTTAAAACTACTTTTAACCGCCCCAAACAATTCTACTGAGTAGGTTGAGACTTTGCTTGCAGAGCATCTTTAGCTGACAATCCCTGATCTTGAATGCCAAAATACCACAAACTAGCAGCAGCTTCGGCGCGAGTCACGGATTTTTGGGGCTGAAACAAAGTTGTAAAACCAAAAACGCGGCGAATATTCGCCAAATCTCCATTGTTGAAATCAGCTAAAATTGCTCGCGAGGCTTGGGAGTCAATTTTAGAAGTATCTTGAAAACCCCATTTTTCTTTCACTGAGTCAATGTTAGCTGTAGGTAAAATTTGACGAGTGTCTAAAGGCACTTTCCAGAGAATCATTGTTTCGCGAGTTAAAGGTGCATCCGGGCGAAATTTCACGTCTTTTGTGTCTCCTGAAAGCGAACTCGGAATTAAACCTGCTTCTGCTAAACCTTGAATTGCTGAAAAATCTGGGTCTGTTTTGGGTACATCAGAAAAGGCTGGTGTGCTGGATTTGACTGCTAATCTAATTTGTTTGGCTTGACGGTTGGCATAAATCTGGTTGTTTGCTGCTACTAACCAGCGGGCGTATTCGCGGCGGGCGATTGTGTTGTTGGGTTTGGGTAAAGTGCTGCCAGTTTCTAAGTTAGCATTTTCTGTCGTTAGCGAAGCCCTCGGAGAGGATCGCACTTTGAGCACTTCCAACTGAGCTACATCTGCCACATACTGTTGCAACTGTTGAGGAATTTGGCTGTCTAATTCGCTAACTTTTGCTGATTTGGGCGAAGCTGATGGCGCTGGGGTGGTTTCCTCTGAGTTAGATGGAGTTGGTGAAGCGGTGGGAGATGGGCTAGACTCGGAATTGTTAGGTTGGGGATTGGTGGCAATTTCTGAACCATCTTTGCTGTAGTCGATCGCAAATTCTGTTGAGCCCCCTACTTTCTGAGTAGGAGAAAACGACACTGTTACCCGCAAATTATCTCGGGTGGCGACTAAAGCACCTTCTGCGTCGGCGGTGGGGCTGCTGACTATTTGCCAGTTTTCGCGCCCAAATTCTTTGGTGTAAAAGTTCTGCACGGAATTAATCGGATCTGTGCTTTCCCAGCGCAGCCGCACAGTTTTTGGCGACGCATCGGTTTGCCCGCCAACTTCGATTAACTGAGCATTAGGATAGCGTGGAATCTCGGTGGGGAAGTCGGGAGGAAGTTTGGCGGTTGTGCTGGTTTCGACTGCTGGCGGAGGAGGCGGGGGAGATAAAACTACTGGATTTTGTTGTAATTTGGGATCGGCGGCTAAAGATTCTTCGAGTGCTTTGCTGTTGGGGCTGTTTGCACAAGCTGTGATAGCAGCTAGCAGACACAGGGCCAGCCCAGTCTTTACAGCAGGGAGTATATTGGTTTTATTGGTTTTACTGGTTTTAGCTTGCCCGATCGACTTGCGTTGTCGTTGAGTAAATATAGTATTCAGCATAAATCCCTCGTTTGCGGATATCTTTCTAGGCTAACGCAGATCGATCGGGCAAATATAATTTTTACCCAAATGAAATTGCTGCATTTATTTCTAGTTACTGCTACATTACTTGTATTCCCTGTCAAGTTTGCCACTTTGGCAAAAGCTCAAGCTGCCCCGCAGCGGCCTGCTTTTGAGATGCCAGAGTGGCAGCCGTTTTGCTCGGCGATGGGTCTGTTTGCAATCGATATGCCGGGAAATCCTAAAATTAATGCCGAAACTTTTTCAAGTCAACTTCTCGCTCATACTTACAGATCTGTCTTAAAAAACAAAGACACTTATTTACTTCAATACTTCGATCTCGATTTTCGGCTCAGCAACAATAATAGTAATAATAATATCAAAATTACTTTAAATAATGCGGTTGATTTCTTTGTTGTGGGGGAGAATGCTAAAGTGCTGCAAGTGCGGGATATTTCCCTCGGCAACTATCCGGGAAAAGAGTTTGAATTTCAACCGCTTTCCCCCACTGCACCTGTAGGTGTGGGCCAAGTATTTTTGGTAGAAACCCGCGTTTACGGCCTGGTTGCGACTACCTCAAAACCAGAAAATGCTCAAAAATTTCTTGACTCTTTCCGTTTGTTTTGAGGCAAGAAAATCCGCAATTAATTGTTTGCGACATTTAACGAATTTAACCGAAGTGGGTAAGATGTGCGAGGTGCGAGGGGAAAATTTGTTGGGAGTGGCGATCGCATTTATTAATAAAATTTAGACTCTTCAACTTTGTTTGCACGAAAATATTGGCTTCGGGAACGAAAAATCTCGCGAACGATCGGGTTTTTGAGGAATAGTGCGTCTAGGACTAATGATATAGCCTTTCTCAGAAAGATGAGGTACGCGAACGGCATAGGGCATAGGGCTATGGGCATAGGGCTATGGGCATAGGGCTATGGGCATAGGGCATAGGGCATAGGGCATAGGGCATAGGGCATACCTCACTTTTTTGAGAACCGCTATAGCCTTTCTCAAAAAGGTGAGAATTTTAGATTTTAGATTTTAGATTTTAGATTGGGGGATTGAGAACTCGATCGGTCAATACCCGATCGTTCCCTCAACCCGCTACCAAGTTAAACTGGACGTAATACATTATTTTGTTTTTTGTCATCTATCTAACGAGATACATACACCACTTACGCAAATGGCAGAATTAGTAGGATGTCCCGGAAGTCCAAACCCTGATTCTCTCGATCTAATGCTGCGTCTGACGCACCCTACAAGTTGATGGCAGGGTGGCAATTGCGTAAGTTTTAATATAAAATTTACACCTGTGGAGCGATGTAACAACTTCCTCAAATTTATATATTTGAGATAAGGATTTTTCCGCACCAAGCACAAACTACGTTGCCAACACAGATTCTGTCAGGCCAGGCGCAGTGCTCAACCAAGTCTAGACTCATCGAAAGCTTACCCGGAGGTTATTAAATCTTATGAACAAACTAACACCAATTCTCATCAGCGCTATCCTATTATTTGGAGCTGCTGCTTGCACCGATGGAGCTAAAACTAGCACTGGCGCTCCTGATTCTACCACCACCACACAAAATGCCACCAGCCCGCCCGCAGCGGAGACGGTTAAAAAAACTCAGGACGACGCCGCTAGCCAGATTCGCCAAAACCAAGCAAATTCTGATATCAGGGCCCGAGAACAGCGCAACAACATAACGGGAGGCGATGCAATCAGAGCCGATAGCGACCTAGAAAGTGAAGTTCGCTCCAAGTTGGAAGTCAACATCATGAAAGGTCTGCTAAATGTTGAGGCAAAAGACGGGGTTGTCACCGTAGCTGGAACTGTTCCCAATGAACAAGATTTAGCTAAAATTGAGCCGCTAGCTAAAGAAATTAAGGGTGTCAAAATGGTGAACGTTACGGCTACTGTTGCCCCCGCTGCACCTGCATCGCCTTGAAATTAATAAATTAGCAGGAAGAAGCAATAAGGCCCTTCGGCTTGCTTCGGCTACGCTCAGGGCAAGACGCTCAGCACAAGTCGCTCAGGGTAAAAAGAAGGAAAAAGGAAAAGGGAAAGAAGGAAGAGAGAAAAGGGAAAATTGGGCGTTTTAAAAGTGCTTTTAGAAGCGGATCTCAATGCTTAGGTGACTCTTCCTTCCGGGTAGCGGGTTTTAAGTTAAAAGTTTAAGATTCACGCACTGAAAACTCCCAACTCAGAACTCGTGCAATACCTGCAATTTCCCATTCCCAATTTCCGATTTCCAATTCCTGAGAATTAGGGTAAATCCGCCTGAAGAAAGAGGCATAAGTTATTCCCAGCGACCGATGAAAAATGTGGAAAAAAAATGACTAAATGTGATTAATGGCAGCAAGCAGAGCATAAATTCTGTAGTTGTGTAAAAGTAGTTTATTTTGAAGGACAAAAAAATGGCTTTAGGTCAAAACAAGCGAGCTGTAGGATCTTTTTCTAATTACCGCGATACGGAATTAGCCCTGATGGAACTGCAAAGTACCGGGTTTCCGATGAATAAAGTTTCGGTAGTTGGGGAAAGTCTCAACGGGAACGAAATTGGGGGCGCTAGCACTGCTAAGAGTACCGATGAGAAAGCGGGGGGCGGCGCGAAAGCTGGCGCGACGGCGGGAGTCGTGACGGGCGGTTTGATTGGGTTGCTCGGCAGCATTGGGGCGCTGGCGATTCCGGGAGTTGGCCCGATCATGGCGGGGGGCGCGATCGCGACTCTGCTCGCGGATACTGTGGTCGGAGGTGCGATTGGGGCTGCTGCGGGCGGTTTGGTGGGCGGCTTAATAGGTTTGGGAGTTCCCGAAGACAAAGCTAAAGTTTATAGCGATCGCGTCTCGCGCGGAGAATATTTGGTATTCGTAGAAGGAACAGATGCCGAACTTGCCACTGCTGAAGGTATTATGAGCGTGCGGGGCATTCAGGATTGGGGCATTTACGATGTGCCGGCAGACACCGGCCGCAGAGCTTCGACCCACGACAAGCGCGCTGTCGGGGTATTTTCAACCCGCCGCGAGACCGAGCACGCCCTGGGAGAACTCAGAACAGCCGGTTTTGACATGAATCGGGTTTCGGTTATCGCTAAAGATGCTGATTCTCAAGGGGACATCGCAGGGATTGACGTGCACGACAGCGCGGACAACAAGGCTGATGAAGGGGCGACCAAGGGCGCGCTCACAGGCGGCACTTTGGGTGGTTTGACGGGCTTGTTGGTGGGTCTGGGCCTGGTGGCAATTCCGGGTATCGGGCCGATTATGCTGGCTGGAGCTGCGGCTACGACGATCGCCACTACACTGGCCGGTACTGCTTTGGGTGCGGCTGCAGGCGGCTTGATCGGAGCTTTGGTCGGTTTGGGAATTCCTGAAGAGGAAGCTAAAGCATACAGCGATCGGGTGTCGAGAGGAGATTATTTGGTACTGCTTGACGGTAGCGAAGCAGAAATCGCCAGAGCTGAAACGATTCTGAGCCGCGGCGGCATTCAGGATTGGAGCATCTACGACCATCCCAGCGTCGATGGCGCTCGGGCAGATTACGGCGCTCCCGGCGCTCCTGGCGTTGATACTACGGCTGGTATTTACGACCCCAATCAGGGCCTGACCGGCCGCCCGAGGGTTTAATACTTCAGACTCGGTTTGGGTATTGTTTCTACGAACGGCAGGCTAGTGCCTCTCCCGCACTCGGATTGTGTGTGGCGTGTTTAACGCTTTGCCGATCGAATAATCTCAAAAGTCAGCTTTTTTTGTGAAAGCTGGCTTTTGTTTTGTTTTGGAAAGTTAAAAAAAGCGACACCATTCAACAGTTGA
>JBBSNU010000241.1:0-7328 GCA_038260455.1 Chroococcales cyanobacterium
GGCGATGGTGTGAGGTTTTTCTAAGTAATTTGTGAGGTGCTCTTGGATGCGATCGCTAATTTCGGCTTGCAAGCTATTAACCAATTCTTGAACGGCTTTTTGTCCGTTGATGAAAGACAAATATCCTACTAGGCTGACTGCGGCGACAGTTTGCACGACAAATGGCACTGTCAGCGCTAAACGGAGGGGCACGCTGCTGTAAAATTTTGCGATCGATCTGCTAATACTTTTCAATAACATAGTAAATCGCCTGGGTTCTCAGAGAAACTGCACAAATCGGCTGATTCTTGCTTTTGAGCGTAATTAATAATAGTTCCAGCTAATTGCCGATCGCGAATTGGGTCGAAATTAGCGACGCTGGATCGGTAATGCGATCGAAATCACCAAACCAAATTCGACAAGTTCCCTGATAAAAAGCATTGTAGCTCATGCTAAGAATCCGTGTTGCACAATTATGTCCGGGAAATTTACATAATTAGGTTCTCAGTCGAATCAAGAGGGCGGGTTTGGCCATTTTTTTAGTCATTTGTATCATATATCCTTAGCAAAACCCGCCCCTACAAAATGCTTGGACGGGTTTTGCCCTTTTTTAGTCATTTGTATCATATATCTTTAGCTCAACCCGCCCCTACAAAATGCTTGGGCGGGTTTTGCCCTTTTTTAGTCATTTGTATCATATATCTTTAGCTCAACCCGCCCCTACAAAATGCTAATGACTAATGACTAATGACTAATGACCAATGACCAATGACCAATGACTAATGACTAATGACTTCTTCCTTCAAAAAACGCCCTATTTCTCCATTGAAATTTCCACCCCCGACCACCCATCCGGCGCTCCGTACATTCGATATTTGCGAGAGCGTTTGAAATACAACATCGCTACCAGATCGTCAGGATTGATTTGTAAAATATGCTCAAATACTTTTTGGGCGGAAACAAACTTTTGCTGGTAATAAAAATTGAGAGCTTCTTGAAAAATCTCCGCAGTTTGCTGCTTGAGTACAATACTCTTCTCTGTTTCTGTATCATAAATTTCAAACACCGACACAGCATTGGTTTTTCCTTTCACCGCTACGCGATCGACAAATCGGTACTTATATTTTTCAGGCTCCTCCAGGCGATCGATAATTGCACCGCTGACTAGAATTCTTGCGCCGTAAACCTTAGTCAATCCTTCCAAACGAGACGCGAGATTCACCGCATCAGCAATCACCGTACTTTCCATCCGTTCTCGCTCGCCAATTGTACCCAGCATCAAATTTCCCGCGTGCAAACCAATGCCGATCGCGATCGGAAACAAACCCTTTTGTTCGCGCTCCTGGTTGAAAATATTCACTTCTTCTTGCATATCAATTGCTGCTCTTACACCATCGTCAGGAGATGTAGAAAACAAAGCCATGACTGCATCTCCAATATATTTGTCAATAAACCCGTTATTTTTCCTGATTGCAGGGCTAACTTTTCCCAAATAAGTATTAATAAATGCAAAATTTTCTGGCGGTGTCATCTGTTCTGAAAGCGACGTAAACGAGCGAATATCAGCAAACAGCACTGTCATATCCCTTTGCTGATTGTCGCCTAATTTTACTTCAATAATACTCGGTTTTTCCAGCAAACTCAGAAAATCGTGCGGCACAAACCTGCCGTAAGCTGCATTCAGTTTTGCCAAACGAATTTGCGTATTAATTCTCGCCAACAACTCTTTTTTGATAAAAGGTTTAGTTACATAATCATTGGCTTCTAAGTTAAAAGCTTCTACCAAGTCGGTAGTTTGATTTTTTGCCGTCAGCATCAGAATCGGCATTTCTAAAGGCGAGTATTTTTTGCGAACTTCTCTGCACACTTCATAACCAGTCATCTGCGGCATCATTACGTCAAGTAAAATTAAGTCTGGCTTAAATCCTGATGCAATCAGATTTAAAGCTTCTAAGCCGTTGCTCGCTTGAGTGATAGCGTAGTTTTCTAAAGAAAGATTATTAGTGATTACCTGAATATTAATCGGTTCATCATCGACTACCAAAATTTTTATTCTTTGATTTTCTGGCAATTCGCTATTTGCTGATAACCCAGGATTTATGATAGATGATTGCTGGGCTAATTCAGGAGTTGTTACAATGCGAAATTCCTCGGTTAAAGGCGGCTGTCTGTTGCTCAATTCCGGCTGACTTTCAGATACGGGCAAAGTAAAAGTGAATAGGGAACCCGCGCCTACAGTTGAAGATACGCAAATTTTACCTCCGTGCAATTCTACTAATTGCTTGGCAACAGCTAATCCTAAACCCGTGCCGCCATATTCTCTAGCAGTGGAACCATCAGCTTGTTCAAAGGATTCAAAAATTCGCTCTAATTTATCTTCGGGGATACCAATGCCGGTGTCCGATACAGTAATGGCTAATTGCGAATTAAGCGGTGATTGTTCGTTGCCATTTACTAATTCTGCTGAGATTTCAACTGTGCCTTTTTCGGTAAATTTAATCGCATTGCCGATTAAGTTGTAAAGGATTTGCTCTAACCGATTTTCGTCGGCTGCTATGGGCGGCAATTCGGGAGCGACTGAGTTAAGTAACTGTATGTTTTTTTGATTTGCTAAGGGCTGAGATAAAGTAAGAATTACAGAGACTATTTCTCTGACACCAACGGACTTAATTTGCAATTCTATGGTTTTGTGTTTGAGTTGAGAAAAATCCAGAATATCGTTAATTAAGGTAGACAATCTTTTTCCCGAAGCTGCAATTAAACCTAAGTTAAAATTTGTTGAATCTGGCAGTTTTCCGGTAGCACCGTCTATTAAAGATTCTGCAATCCCAATAATGCCGTTGAGGGGAGTGCGGAGTTCGTGGGAAGTATTTGCTAAGAATTCGTCTTTCAGTTTGTCCAGTCGCTCTAATTCGCTATTTTTAGTTTCTAAGGCTGTAAAGGATGCTTGCAGTTGTGCTGCCATGCTGTTAAAAGCAGCGGCAAGTATGCCTAATTCGTCGGAACGATCGAGTTTGACAGTTTTGTCAAATTGTCCTTCAGACAAAGCTATTGCTGCATCTTTTAATTTTAAAATTGGTTTGGTAATCCAGCGAGAAGTGATAAGTCCTACCACAGTAGCCATAACTAATGCGGCCAGACATAGCAATATTGTAGTTCTGTTGCCGGCATGAATTTGTTCCATAAAGTCGGCTTCGGGAACTACGACGACAATCAGCCAATCTAAACTTTTGCCGTCTTGGAATGGTAGGACTTTTAAAAATTGCTGTTTGCCGTTTATTTCAAAGCTTAGTTGCTGCGATTTGGTGATTTGGCGCAAGTTTTGAAAGTGATTTTCTAAATATTTAGCTGTATTTTGCGTGACGGGATCGCTGCTTTCTGTGACTTTAAACAGTTCTTTCTTACCGTTTTGCGTGCGGAAAGGTTTTTCTGGTGTGGAAGTTGCCAGCAGCGTGCCGTTTCTTTCGATAATAAAAGTTTGACCGGATTTGCCTATTTTGAGGCTGTTTAAAAATTGACCGATACTGTCGAGACGCAAAGCAGCAATTAATACTCCTTCTAGCTGTTTCTGGCTGTTGTAAACTGGTTGCAGAGCGCTGAGAATCAATGTGGGTTCTACGAAGGATATATAAACTGAACTCCAGGTTGGTTTGGCTGATAGAGCCGCATAGCTGTAGGAAGGATGCTGTCGGATGTCGAAGTTTTTGACGGTGGCTGCTACTGTCGCGCGATCGCCCGAATCATTAGTATTGTAGGAATAAAAATTAAAATTTGTAGAAGGGCCCGAGGCGTTAATCAATAAAGTTCCATCCGATGTCTTTTCGCCAGTGCGGTATTCTCCATCTCGATTGGCGATCGACGTAAAATTAATATAAGGATATAACTGCACTTGCCGCCACAGATACTTTTCCCAAGCTGACAAATTTTTCATGTTCACAAAACCCAGTTTCACCGCATCCAGCTTGCTTTGATTGATTTGGTGCGGAGTTTCGAGATAAGTTACCAAATTTTGCTCGATGCGATTGCTCACCTCCCCCATCAACTGATCGGCCAGATCATTTACGGCTCTTTGAGAGTTTTTAAATGATAAATATCCCACAATTCCCACCGCTGCAAATACTTGCAAGACAAACGGAACTACGAGCACAGTTTGGAGCGTCGATTTTCCTGAAATTTTGGTAATTAAGCGCTTGAAAGAAAGAATTGACATAACATTAATTTAGCTTGAAAGACACAGTTGATATAGCCTTTCTCAGAAAGATGAGGTACGCGAACGGCATAGGGCATAGGGCATAGGGCATAGGGCTATCCTCACCACGCTTGAGAACCGCTATACTCGAATCTGCACCACTGCTATAGAAGTCATTAGTCATCAGTCATTAGTCATCAGTCATTAGTCATCAAGAAGAAGGAAGAAGAAAGACGCAATAAAAGCTTATGTTTTAGCAATTAAGAACGTCATCACCTTCGGGCGCGGTTTCTATAAGTATTGTCAACCTTTTTGCAGTTGAACAAAACTTACCCAACTAAAGCCTGATTCTGGGTTTCTTCCTGAATCGCTCTCAAACCTGAGATTTTTCAGAGCAACCGGGTTTCTGTCTCGCACAGCTTTCCGCAGTATATACGAGTTTGAAGTCACAGCAGCGCGATCGACGGCGTATCTTCCAAGAAAACTCTCAATTTTGGGATCTCAGGCTTTGACCTGAATCTATTATGACTGATACCCGATCCAAAAAACCGGATAAACAGGTAAAAATTTATGCCGTCAGCTTGATGTTACTTTTACTATTTTTCATCCAAAGCTTCTATCCCCGACCATCCATCTGGCACTCCATACATTCGATTCTTGAGAGAACGCTGGCAGTAGATTGCTGCTAACTTATCTTGAGGATTTGTTTCGCAAATCTTCTTGAATATTTTTTGGGCTTTAGTAAAATTTTGCTCAAAATAAAGCTCCAGGCCTTTTTCAAAAGCGGCCGCAGTTTCTTGTTTTAGTTCAATACTTTGTTGTGTTTCTGCGTCATAAATTTCAAACACCGAAACGACAGATTTTTTTCCTTTTACTGTGACGCGATCGACAAATCGGTACAGATATGTTTGTCGATCGCCCAAACGCTCTAAAATTGATTCTGTTACCAAAATTCCCGACCCGTAAACCTTAGTCAATCCTTCCAAACGAGACGCGAGATTCACCGCATCAGCAATCACCGTACTCTCCATCCGTTCTTGCTCGCCAATCGTACCCAGCATTAAAGTGCCCGCGTGCAAACCGATGCCGATCGCGATCGGTGCGTAATTGCTTAGTTGTCGGTGCTGGTTGTAAATAATCACTTGTTTCTGCATTTCCACCGCCGCGCGAACAGCATCATCTGCCGACTCAGGAAATAGTGCCATAATCGCATCGCCGATATATTTATCAATAAAACCTTGGTGAGCGCGAATAACCGGACTAACTCGGCTGAGGTAGCTGTTGATAAAATTAAAATTTTCTTGGGGTGTCATCGCTTCAGAGATTGTCGTAAAAGAGCGAATATCAGAAAATAAAACAGTCATTTCCTTCTGAATTTGATCGCCTAGTTCGACATCAACAATACTTTCGTGTCCCAAAAAACGCAGAAAGTCGTGGGGGACAAATCTACCGTAAGCTGCATTAATTTTTGCCAGACGGATATGAGTTTTGATTCTGGCTAACAATTCATTTTTGACAAATGGTTTAGTTAAAAAATCATTAGCTCCTGCATTGAAACCTTGCACTAAGTCAGATACTTGGTTTTTGGTGGTTAGCATCACAACTGGCACTTCGATCGCCGTGAATCTTTCCCGTATTTTCTCGCAAACTTCGTAACCAGTCATCCGCGGCATCATGATATCTAGCAAGATTATATCTGGCTTGTAGCCTGTGTCTAGAAAAGCTAAAGCTTCTTTACCACTGCTAGCTTCAACGAGGGCATAGTTCTCTAAAAATAAATTGTTGGCTAACACCTGAAGATTCACAGGTTCGTCATCTACAATTAAAATTTTAACCTGATTGTTTTTCCCCAAAATTTTACTGTCAATGTAACTATTATTATTAAAAATAATTTCGGTCGCTTGATTAGTTATGAATTGGCGATCGTTAGTTGTTGAAGCTACACACTGCCGCACCTTTGCTGGCAACCGCTGGTGATCGATATACTGATTATGAGATACTGGCAAACTAAAGGTAAATTGCGAACCAATATCTAGTTCTGAAGATACCTGAATTTCGCCGCCGTGCAGTTCTACTAACTGCTTTGTCACTGCCAAACCTAAACCGGTTCCTCCGTATTCTCTAGCAGTGGAACCGTCTGCTTGTTCAAAAAATTCAAAAATTCTTTCTAATTTATCTTCAGCAATGCCAATCCCGGTATCGGATATCGTAATTTGCAGTTTTGACCTGACAATTAAAGATTGAAGCTGGCTCGTTACTGAACTTTCTTCGTCTGTCAACGGCGATGCTTCTACAGCGATCGCGTTTGCGGAAATTTCGACAGTACCACTATCTGTAAATTTAATCGCATTTCCAATTAAGTTATAAAGAATTTGTTGGACTCTATTTTCATCGGCATCTACTAGGGGAATGTCGGAAGCGACTGAATTAATCAACTGCAAGTTTTTTCTGCCAATGAGCGGTTGAGAAAGAGTCACTACGATATCGACAATTTCTCGGATGCCGACGGGCTTAATTTGCAGTTCAATGTTTTTGTGTTTCAGCCTCGAAAAATCGAGAATGTCGTTGATGAGATTGGACAGTCTTCTGCCGCTAAATGCAATAATTTTTAGATTGGAAATAGTCGGTTCTGGCAATTGTCCTGTAGCGCCGTCGATTAAAGATTCTGTTAAACCGATAATGCCGTTAAGTGGGGTGCGGAGTTCGTGAGAAGTGTTGGCTAAAAATTCGTCTTTGAGTTTGTCAAGTTGTTGCAATTGGGCATTCTGCTCCTCTAACTTTGTGAAAGATACTTCTAATTGACTGGCCATGCTGTTGAAAGCATTAGCTAATTTTCCTAGTTCGTTAGATGCTGCAATATTTACCCGAGTTTCCAACATTCCGCTAGTCATTTGAGTAGCTGCGGATGTTAGGGATTTTAAAGGATTTGCGATCGATCGAGCAAAAGCAACTCCCAAGCCCGCCGCAGCGAGGGCGCAGGCGGCTGTAACAGCACCCATGACGGCTACGAGCGATCGCACCGGAGCGTAAGCTTCCGCCGTAGGTAGCTCTACAACCACCATCCACTGCATCCTGCGGACGATCGCCCCCGTACCCATTACTTCTTCCCCGCGCCAGCCTCGATAAACGAGCGGAGATTGCACCCCCGAAGCCAAAGCCA
>JBBSNU010000242.1:0-7324 GCA_038260455.1 Chroococcales cyanobacterium
AGGTTTAGGTCAATTTGGAGGCTTCCAATTTCAATTGCAAGACCGCAAAGGTAACAGCGGTTTAGATGCGATGGTTCAGACGATGGGTGGAATTTTGCAGCAGGCAAATCAGACACCGGGATTGCAGGCGGTATTTAGTACGTTTGCTGCGAATACGCCTCAGTTAATTGTGGAGGTTGACCGCAATCGAGCTAAGGCTTTGGATATTTCTCTCAATGATATTTTCAGTACGCTACAAACGGCTCTGGGTTCGCAGTACGTGAACGATTTCAATCTCCAGCAGCGCAATTATCGGGTTTACGTTCAGGCGGATAAACAGTTTCGCGACAACCCTGAAGATATCGGTAAATTGTACGTCCGCTCTGGAAAGAATGAAATGATTTCTTTGAGCAATTTAGTGAAGCTAACTCCGGTGGTGGGAGCGCAAACTATTAATCACTACAATTTATATAGGTCAATTGAAATTACGGGTTCTCCGGCTCCGGGAGCGAGTTCGGGACAGGCGATTAAATCGATGGAAAAGGTCGCGGCTCAAGTTTTACCAGCAGGTTTTGGCTATGAATGGTCTGGCACTTCTTTAGAAGAAATTGAGTCGGGAGGTCAAGCTCCAATTATTTTTGGTTTGGGGCTGGTTTTTGTGTTCTTGGTTTTGGCGGCTCAGTATGAGAATTATGTCGATCCTTTCATTATTTTGCTGTCGGTGCCTCTGGCGATTTTAGGTGCGCTTTTGGCTCAGTCGTTGCGGGGTTTGGCGAATGATGTTTATTGCCAGATTGGTTTGGTGATGCTGATTGGATTGGCTAGTAAAAATGCGATTTTAATCGTGGAGTTTGCTAATCAGTTGCGGGAGCGGGGATATCCAATTGCTAAGGCAGCAGTTGAGGCGGCCACGGAGCGTTTGCGACCGATTTTGATGACTTCTCTGTCTTTTATTTTGGGTATTACTCCTCTGATTAACCCGGAAGGTGCGGGGGCGGCGAGTCGCCGATCGCTAGGGAATGCGATCGCGGGGGGGATGGTTGTTTCTACTTTCTTGAGTTTGTTTATCGTGCCGGTGCTGTATGTGGTGATTGCTTCGACTCGCGATCGTTTTAGGAAGCCACCCCGCCCGGAAACTCCGTCCGATGATGACATCAATGTGGATGGAAAAACGACTCCCCACGATGAGGTTGAGCGCGATCGGGTATCGCCGTTGTAGTTTTAGAGGGATGGGTTTTTACTCATCCTGATTCTGAAAGCGAGTAATTCCTTGGCTGATTGAACTCTGGGTTACTCTTACTTTTGGGAGATTTCAGAGTTTTTCAGCAAGCCTTAATTATAGAATGTCATCGCGAGCGTAACGGATTGAGATTGCTTAGCGCGGACGATCGCCATGAGAGTTAGGTAATTATGTCATTGCAAGTATCGATCGCCCGATCGCCCTTCATCATGCAATAATAATATAAAACTTGCACAAAAACTCTATCAGTAGTGTCAGCCTTCCAGCCTTACTACTACAAATAGCGTCTCAAATCTCAAATCGTGCAAATTCTCAATTAAACCGACTGTTGCTCTACACAATTTTTTCCTAATGGCTGAAGTCCCCCAATCTCCCGCAGAACTGGCCGAAGCCCTCAGAGGCTTGACCGATATCAATTTCCAATTACCAGACCCCGAAGACGAACAAATACCTGACTTTGATTTTGAAAATCAGGTTGACAACGCCTGGAAAGTGTGCGATCGCTTCGACCTACAAACCGACATCTGGCGGGGACGCATTCTGCGAACAGTCAGAGACAGAGAAAAAAAAGGTGGCGACGGACGCGGTACCGGCTTTTTGAACTGGCTCAAAGAACGAGAAATTGGCAAAAGTCAAGCCTATTCTTTGATAGAACTAGCCAAGAGTGCCGATACTTTGATCGATCAAGGAGATTTAGACCCCGATTCCATTAGAAACTTCAGCAAAAGAGCCTTTGTAGAAACCGCCAAAGCATCTCCCGAAGTACAGCAAATGGTAACAGATGCAGCATCAAAGGGCGATCGCATCACCAGGCGCGAAGTCAAACAGCTATCCGACGAATGGATGGCCATGAACTCAGAATTATTGCCAGAAGAAGTCAAAGAAAAAGCATCTAGCGGTTCTCTTCCTTCCCGCTACCTCGCTCCTTTAGTCAAAGAAATGGAGAAACTCTCCCCATCTCACCAAAGCGAAATTCAAAAAGAAGTAGCAGAAAATCCCGACGTAGATACTGTAAAACAACTCACTTCCGATGCCAAAAATTTATCAAAATATCTCGACGCGGCCGCCCAAGTACAAGCTCTCAACCAGTCTCATTTAGACATGGAAATGGCCCTAGAAGAATCTTTGCGAGTTGGATGTTTGGGAACTACGGCCGACGTAGTAAAACAAGCAGCACAGCTAGAACAAACAGTAGTCAAGCTCTATACAATTTGGAAGCGTTTAGGCAGTTTAGCAGATAGATTGTATGTAGACACAGGAGCAAGCACACCAAATCTGCGCTTACTTCTGGGATGCTTGGACAGTCTTTCGGGAGAAAAGATTGAAGTTGATTTCGGAGACGGAGAACGCTCTATTCGCTTACAAATTTTCAGCGAATAGCTCAACTTTGACCGCAGATAAACGCCAATATCTGGGCTAAGTAGGTAAGGGTAAAAAACCTAGTATCTAGTAGGGGCGGGTTTAGCGTATGATCTATGATACAAGCGAGTTTATAACTGCAAAACCCGCCCTCTCCCCATGTAACTCTCCCCATGTAACGTTTATTTGTAACCACCTACTTAACTATCTGCGTCAATCCCTGTTCATTTGCGCTTGAAATTTTTGATTTTTTTCCAAAGATAGCGGGGACTCAAATAACGCCGATATAGCGGTTCTCAAAAAAGTGAGGATAGCCCTATGCCCTATGCCCTATGCCCTATGCCCTATGCCCTATGCCGGATAGTACCTCATCTTTCGCTTGAAAGGCTATATTTAGTAACTACTTCTTTCCCCAAAATTACCACGCTCAGCCAAAAGCACACTTCTGCCCCGACAGCTAGAATGATATTAATTGTAGTTTTTTCGGCGAGGCTCAGCGGCATAAACGGCACAATAAACAAGATTGCCACCCAGGGAACGAAAGATGCAATAAATAAAAACCAGCCCAGCTTTTGCATAGATTCACATTGTCCGCAATGGCATATTTTTGGGTAGCAGGCAATTCAGTCATTTTTGAGCTTGAATCCCAACAGAGGACTTATGTTCTCACTACTAACTTAATTTGGCTTCAAACCCAAAGTCAATTTTTAATTCCCGTCGCCGCAATCCCGCGAATAAACTGCCGCTGACCGGCCAAAAACAGCAACACCACCGGCACAGTCCCAATTACTACCGCCGCCATCAACAACGGCCAACTGCTAGTAAACTGTTCCTGAAACTCCGCCAAAACTAACTGCACAGTCCGCAATTCCGGCCGCGTCGTAAACACCAACGGCTTAAACAAATCGTTCCACTCCCCGATAAACGTAAACAAAAACAGCGTCACCAAAGCAGGGCGGGCCAAAGGTAACATCACCCGCCACAACACCTGCCAGCGGTTAGCCCCATCCAGCATTGCCGCTTCTTCCAATTCCACCGGAATTGTCATAAAATACTGGCGCAGCAGAAAAATCCCAAAACCGTTAGCCGCTGTCGGCAAAATCAGCGCCCCGTAAGTATTAAGCAGGTGGCCCCACTTCAAAACCATGAAAATGGGAATTACCAAAAGCTGAAACGGAATCGCCAGCGTCGCCAAAACCACCAAAACTAGAGCCTGCCGCCCCCGAAACTTCAGCCTGGCCAAAGCATAACCGGCCAAAGCAGAAGTCACTACCTGAAAACCGGTAACTGCGATCGCCACTAGAGTAGAATTAAGAAATGCCAACAAAAAATTCCCCCTGCGCCAAGCCTCCTGATAGTTCGCCAAAGTCAAGCCTGTGGCTTTGACACCGACATCAGATGGTGACAGCGAAACCAAAAAAACAGCAGCCAGCGGCAGCAGCACCAGCGCAGCCCCCGCCAGCAACAAAATAAAACTCAGCACTTTCAGCGCTTGAGACCAGCCCAACGATTTACCCATAAACTTGTAAATTAACCTAAAATAATAAGCTTGTGAGGCTCTCAAACCCGATCGCCTCCCAGATTCCCACACAATCGTAAATTTTTAGCTCGCGCAGACGGGAATCCCCACAGCATAATCTTCGATTTGCTGTCGGATGAGAGTCGCGCGAGGTGAGGATTCCGTAAAGAGTGATTCGACAAATCGTAGCTCTCTACATCGCAGAGGCGGATGACGAGACGAGCAATAAGCAGATTGGCTGAGTACAAGCATTCTCAAAATTGGTATAATTTGTAAGTTGGGCATCCGAAAATGCTACCAGGCTTGTACCAAGTAGCTTTCAACGTGACAAGTGGGGCGGGACGTGTTCCTCACTATAAAATGCCGTAAAGGGAAACAAGTGGAGTACCTTGAAGGAAGATCTAGATATCCTTGACCGGACTCAGATGCCTACACCAGACTGCTTGCGGTTGGTGTAGGAGCGTCACTCGAAAATAGGTAATAGTGTAGTGCACGCGACCCCAAAATTTTAAGGGGTTTCCAAACATCCTACAAGGTTATATAAGGAGAAAACGTATCTATGCCCCAGCTTGAGGCCAGCCCAACAATAGACTTTCAAACCGAAACTTACAAAGACGCTTACAGCCGTATCAACGCCATTGTGATTGAAGGCGAACAAGAAGCTCACGACAATTACCTGACACTGGCCGAACTGTTGGCTGACAAAAAAAGCGAATTAATTGGCTTGTCCAAGATGGAAAACCGCCACATGAAAGGCTTCCAAGCTTGCGGCCGAAATCTCAAGGTCACGCCAGATATGGCATTTGCCAAGCAATTCTTTTCAGAATTGCACAGAAACTTCCAAACAGCCGCGGCTGAAGGTCAGATTGTAACTTGCTTGCTGATTCAATCGCTAATTATCGAGTGTTTTGCGATCGCAGCCTACAACATCTACATCCCAGTCGCCGATGACTTTGCCCGCAAAATCACCGAAGGTGTCGTCAAAGAAGAATATAGCCACCTCAACTTTGGGGAAGTCTGGCTGCAAGCTCACTTCGAGGAATCCAAAGCCGAACTCGAAGCCGCCAACCGTCAAAACCTGCCCATCATCTGGAAGTTGTTAAACGCTGTCGCAGACGATGCCCGCGTCTTGGGAATGGAAAAAGACGCTTTAATCGAAGACTTTATGATTGCCTACGGCGAAGCCCTAGGCAACATTGGTTTTAGCAACCGCGACATTATGCGGATGTCAGCACAAGGCCTCGCAGCCTAGTTAATTGGGAAATAAGGAATGGGAAAAAATTAAAAATTAAAAATTAAAAATGAGGCATCTCATTTTTAATTAGCAAATTTATATTTTTAATTTTCCTTCTTCCTTCTTCCTTCTTCCTTCTTCCTTCTTCTTCAAACTTCCTTCATTTGACAACTTAATGTTTGGTCTAATCGGTCACTTAACCAGCTTAGAACACGCCCAATCAGTAGCTAACGAGCTGGGCTATCCAGAATACGCCGATCAAGGTCTAGATTTTTGGTGCAGCGCACCGCCTCAAATAGTTGACAATATCACTGTCACTAGCATTACCGGGCAAAAAATAGAAGGCCGCTATGTGGAGTCCTGTTTTCTGCCGGAAATGCTAGCCACTCGCCGGATTAAAGCAGCCACGCGCAAAATTCTTAACGCGATGGCACACGCTCAAAAAAACGGGATTAATATCACTGCATTAGGTGGCTTTTCTTCGATAATTTTTGAGACTTTCAACTTGCAGCAAATTAAGCAAATTCGCAATCTCAAGTTGGAATTCGAGCGCTTCACCACTGGTAACACCCACACGGCTTACATCCTGTGCCGCCAAGTAGAAGAAGCTGCCCCAAAATTGGGGATTGAACTGTCAAAAGCTACTGTGGCGGTTTGTGGGGCTACAGGTGATATTGGCAGTGCTGTGTGTCGCTGGCTCAATGCTAAAACAAATGTAGCAGAATTGTTGCTAATTGCCCGCGACAAAGAACGCTTGCAAGATTTGCAATCGGAATTGGGGCGAGGCAAAATCATGAAGTTGGAAGAAGCCCTGCCGCAAGCGGATATTGTAGTCTGGGTCGCCAGTATGCCAAAGGGAGTAGAAATTGACCCCAAGACATTGAAGCAACCTTGTTTATTGATTGATGGTGGCTATCCGAAAAATCTGGCAACTCAGGTTCAGCATCCCGAAATTTACGTACTCAATGGTGGCATTGTGGAGCATTCCCTCGATATTGAGTGGAAAATCATGAAGATTGTCAATATGGATGTGCCGGGCCGACAGTTGTTTGCTTGTTTTGCCGAATCCATGCTGCTGGAATTTGAAAAATTGTATACCAATTTTTCTTGGGGACGGAATCAAATTACAGTGGAAAAGATGGAGCAAATTGGCGAGATGTCCGTTAAACACGGTTTCCGACCTTTATTAATGTCATTTTGATGTTAACAGTTGACAGTTGACAGTTGACAGTTGACAGTTGGCTGTTGACTGTTGACTGTTGACTGTTGGGGGAATTCAGACGGAAGGGATGCGGATTAACCTATTATATTTAAAATTGAAAGGAAGCTCCAGCTCCTGGTTTTCCAGCGCGGTATGAAGCAAAGCATAATTCAAAATTCAAAACTTCCAAATTTCCCCTCTTTTTCAGCATCACCTGACAGGGTAGGATCGGAAAATAGTCGATCGACTAAACCTTAAAACCCTATAGAAATTATCAGCGTGCCAAACTCAGACCGCAAACCACTACTCCTAGATTTTGAAAAGCCGCTGGCCGAACTCGAAGCCCGAATTCACCAGATTCGGCAACTCGCCGAAGAAAATAGCGTCGATGTCACCGACGAAATTCGTAAACTCGAAGCTCGTTCCACCCAACTGCGGCAAGAAATTTTTAGCAGCTTGTCCCCCATGCAGCGGCTGCAACTGGCCCGTCACCCGCGCCGCCCCAGCACCCTCGATTACATTCAGGCAATTAGCGACGAGTGGATCGAGCTGCACGGCGATCGGCGCGGCACGGACGACCCGGCCCTCGTCGGCGGAATTGCCCGCATAGACGGGCGTCCTACAGTCATCATCGGCCATCAAAAAGGGCGCGATACCAAAGACAATATCGCCCGCAACTTCGGGATGGCGGCTCCCGGCGGCTACCGCAAAGCCCTGCGGTTGATGGAACACGCCGATCGCTTCTCGATGCCAATTTTCACGTTTATCGACACTCCGGGGGCTTGGGCGGGC
>JBBSNU010000243.1:0-7310 GCA_038260455.1 Chroococcales cyanobacterium
AAGGTTTGAGATGGTAATTGTCCCATCGAAAGTACATTACAAAAGTACACCTAATCGAACAACTCCAAGGCGGTAATGGAAAGATTCACGGTGGTTAAAACCACCCGCGTTGTTTCCCTCTCCGAGGCTCAAGCCACTGAGTTTCCCACTTACCGAGTTTTTTTATGACTAACCCAGAAATTCGCACAACTAACGTCACAATTCCCAACGGAGATTTGCAAATCGCCGCTTACCTGGCCCAACCCGCCGCCTCCGGCGAATTTCCCGCAGTTATCGTGATTCAAGAAATCTTTGGTGTTAACTCGCACATCCGCGATGTTACTGAAAGAATAGCAAAGGAAGGATATGTGGCGATCGCCCCAGCCATCTACCAGCGCCAAGCCCCCAACTTTGAAACGGGCTACACGCCCGAAGCTATCAAAATTGGCAAAGAATACAAAGAACAAACTACCGCATCCCAACTGCTGAGCGACATCCAAGCCGCCATCAATTACCTCAAAACCTTACCATTCGTCAAACAACAAGGTTTTGGCTGCATTGGTTTCTGCTTCGGCGGACACGTCGCCTACCTCGCCGCTACTTTGCCCGAAATCAAGGCTACAGCGTCTTTCTACGGTGCTGGTATCGCCACGGATACCCCCGCCTGGGGTACTCGGACGATCGCCCGCACAGCCGACATTAAAGGCACTCTCTACGCCTTTTTTGGCACTCAAGACCCCAGCATTCCCAAAGAACAAGTTGACCAAATCGCCGCCGAATTGGAAAAACACAGAATTCCTCACCAAATTTTCCAGTACAATGCGGATCATGGCTTTTTCTGCGACCATCGCGGCAGTTACGACGCTACCGCAGCAGCCGAGTCGTGGGTGCAGGTGAAGCAGTTATTTCATCACGAACTTCAACTAGCTTAGAGAGTGGAAGATGGGGAGATGGGGAGAGTGGGAGAATGGGAGAGTGGGAGAGTGGGAGAGTGGGGGAACATCTTTCTTCTTCCTTCAACAACTGACAACTGACAACTAACAACTGACAACTGACAACTGACAACTGACAACTGACAACTGACAACTGACAACTGACAACTGACAACTGACAACTGTCAACTGACAACTCAATTACTGATAACTGACAAATAAACTGACATGAATTCCAAATCTACAGGTTCTCAAAGCGCAAAAGCATCTTTTTCAATGGATGATTTTGCTAAAGCCCTCGAACAGCACAATTACGAGTTCCAGAAGGGACAAGTCGTGCGCGGCAAAGTGTTCGAGTATGACTCAAACGGCGCGTATGTTGATATCGGCGGCAAGTCTTCGGCTTTTTTGCCGATCGAAGAGGCTGCTTTGAGAACAATTACGGATTTGTCGGAAGTGGTTCCGCTGGATGAGGAACAGGACTTTTTAATTATCCGCGAACAAGATGCCAACGGCCAAGTTACTCTGTCTCTGAAACAGTTACAAGTTCAGCAAGCTTGGGAAGATTTAGTTGCATTGCAGGAAACTGGTAAAGTGCTTCAGGTGCGGGTTTCTGGCGCGAATAAGGGCGGCGTGACGGTGGATGTTGAGGGAATGCGCGGCTTTATTCCCCGATCGCACTTAGCCCAACGCGATAACATAGAATCGTTAATTGGTCAATCTTTGACCGTGAATTTTTTGGAAGTCGATCGCGATCGAGAAAAACTCGTACTTTCGCAACGGATGGCGACTCAATCTTCTGCTTTCCGTCAGTTGGAAATCGGTCAGTTGGTGGAAGGAAAAGTCAGCAGCATCAAGCCTTTTGGCGTGTTTGTGGACTTGGAAGGAGTTAGCGGTTTGCTACACATCAAGCAAGTCAGCCAAAAATATATTGAGAACCTGGCACAAGTTTTTGCCCCAGGCCAACCCCTGAAAGCGGTGGTGGTTGATCTTGATGAAAGTCGCGGCCGAATTTCGCTTTCTACTCGGGTACTGGAAAATTATCCAGGGGAAATGGTGGATAAAATGGCGGATGTCATGGATACCGCAGAAGAGCGATCGGAACGTGCTAGAAAGACTCTTTCTTAAGTCTTGATATAATTACCCGTTTACTTGTTTTCAGGCAAAACCAGGAAACGAGTAAACGAGGGAAAAATTAGGGTAAATTGCTCATATGTGCGATCGGGCTTCATCAGCTATCCAAAAATGTTCTCCCCCGTTGGTAAGGCTTAACAGCGGATAATTTTAAGCAAATTTTAAGCCAATTTTTAACAGAGTTTCTGAGTGGCAAAATAGTCAATATTGGCACAATTAAAAATAAAAATAACAAGTAATGAAAATTCGTGAGGTACTCAAGCGATTAGAAGGGGATGGATGGTATGAAGCAAGAATGTGAGGAAGTCATCGAGTCCTGAAGCACCCTGAAAAACCTGGTATCGTAGTTGTACCGGGTAGTTTTTCAGATGAAGTCGCCATTGGAACTCTCAAAAGTATTTGGAAACAAGCACAACTGGAGGAGGAATAATGAAAGAATATGTTGTAATCTTTGAATGGGCCGGCGCTAACTATTCAGCTTATGTTCCAGATTTGCCTGGTTGTATTTCTACAGGTAAGACACTTGAAGAAACAGAAAGCAATATTACAGAAGCAATTGAGCTTTATATTGACACGCTCCGAGAGGATGGTCAACTCATCCCAGAACCCTCCCTCAAAACTAAGACAATTTCTGTTGCAGCTTAATTAGCATGAATTTCAATCTTCATTTTCCATTAAACAGTTTTAGCCACAGTCGAAGTTTTTTCAGTCTCAACCTGTACTTCCACCGGCCAAGCATTTTCCATATCTAGTGATTGTTTCGGCTGATAAACTGCTAAGTCAAACCAGAAAGTCGTACCCACATTAACTTCGCTCACTAAATTAATTTTAGTGTGGTGCTTGTCAATAATGTTGCGGACAATCGAAAGACCTAACCCCGTTCCTTCTAAAGTGTGAACTCGGTTTTCTACCCGGAAAAAACGCTCAAAAATTGCTTTTTGGTCTGCGGTATCTATACCAATGCCAGTATCAGAAATTTCGATCCGCACTACCGGAAAATCTCTGGAATCCGGTGATAAGTTGTGGTTCCCGGATGTGTCGTCTTTGTGGGTTGCTTCCTCCGACTCTATCAAATACGCTCGAATTGCCACCTTGCCGCCAGCTTCGGTAAATTTTAAGGCATTTCCTACTAAATTTGCAAATACTTGCAGCAGCAAATCGTAATGACCTAAAGCGGGTGGCAAATACGGGTCAACTTGTTGCTCTAATTCGATGCCTTTATCCTTGGCATTTAACTGATAAGTCCGCAGGGTTTGTTCCACGGCTTGCGGGAGGTCAACCGCGTCCAAGTGATAAACTCGGCAGGATTCCAGGCGCGACAAGTCTAACACGTCGTTGACTAAACGGGTGAGGCGATCGGTTTCTCGATTGGCAATTTCTAGGAATTCTCGGCGTTCGCTTTCTTGCAGGTCTTCTCCGTACTCGTAGAGAGTTTCAATGAAAGATTTGATATTAAATAAAGGCGTTCTCAATTCGTGAGAAATATTGCTGATAAAATTGCTTTTAGCCTCATTTAGTTCTACTTCGCGAGTGATGTCCTGCACTGTCATGGCGATGCCTTTGAGACTTTCTCGGTACTGTCCAGAACCTTGATGTTTGGAGGTTTCTTCGTAGAAAGTACACTCTACTGCGATCGGGCGTTGCGACTCGGTACAGGTGTTTTCCTCGTCGCGGACGCAGCTTTTGCAAAGCGGTTCGGCACCAGGGGCTTTGTGCAGAATTACGGTGGTTAGTACAATCCGAATTGTGCGGTTGACTGGTTCGTTTAGAGAAATCCGAAATTCGCCGCCTTCGCGATCGCCCGCAGCTATTTCCTGCAGCGGTCTTGCCAAATCGCGCTGCACTTCTGCTGGTAAAATTTGCAGGACATTAATTCCCATCGCATTTTTACCTTCCCATCCAAAAATCCGCCTCCCCGTTGGGTTAACTAAAATCACCTGCAAATTCGCATCCAGCAACAGCGCCCCGTCAGCAATAGTTGAAACCAAAGTTTCCAACTTCGCTTTTTCCGCTGTCAACTCTTCAATATTTTGTTCTTCATAACTTTCTAATTTCTCGGCCATCTCGTTAAAACTGCCAATCAACTCGCCCAATTCTCCCCCCAAAGGCAGGTCAACTCGCTGCTTAAAATTCCCGCCCGCGATATTTTTGACCCCAAATACTAATTGTTTGATCGGGTGAGTTATGGTCAGGGCATTAAATACAGCGCCCAAAATTACCATCACCCAAATCGTGACAAATACTGCTAATGTGACATCCCTAGTCAGATTTGAAGAGATAACTGCTGCAGGATTGGGGTTAATGCCGATCGCCAAAACGCCTAAATATTTATCTTCGTGAATTAGCGGCACAAATACGTCGGTAACTTCTCCATCGGGCGTCAAGTGCTGCCGCACCAAAGGCAAAGAAGTCAAATTTCTCGCCTCAATGTCGGCGATAAAATTATCCGGGAGTTTAATTTGGCGGCGCAGCGTCAGGGAAGTTCGCACCTCCGATTCCGAGAAGGGTATCCCCAGGAAAATATCTCCTGCTTCGTCGGCGTACAGCATATAGCGGACGCTGGAGGTGCTGCTGTAAAATTGTCGGGAAAAACGGGCGACTTCGGAGCGATCGTTCTTCGCAATCAGTGGCGCCACATTTGCCGATAACAGCAAGCCGAGGTCGCGGCCGTAGCGGGTATCGTTAAGTCGGGCATCTTCCTGGATAGTATTCACGGCCCAGAAAGTCAGGCCGCTCATAATTAACGAAACTACGAGGGTAGCAGCGGCCATCAGGCGAGTCTGGAGGGTAAAATCCGACCACCAGCGGGCAATAATTTCTCCGATTTTGTTTAGTATGGCCAGCATTTTACCAGTTCACCAGTTCAATATTAAAAGCAAGATTAAGTCATTGGGCATTGGCCAAACAGGGCATTGGGCATTGGCCAAACAGGGCATTGGGCATTGTGCATTGGGCATTGGTAGTGCGAGCGTCCCCGCTCGCTTTCCGTCATTGGTCATTGGTCATTGGTCATTAGCGATCGGGCAAGGAGGTAGAAGGGAAGAAGATATACACAGCAATCTTTTTAGCGATCGATATTTTACGTTTAATTAGGTAGATTTGCTTAATAGAGTTTTTGGTCGATCGAATTTTCTGCAGCGACCTGTCCGCTACCGCCACCGCAGAGATACCAAACTTCATTGTTACACTTCTACTTTGAGAATGCTTGGCTTTCCGATGGCGGTCGATCGCGCAATGCCTAATTGCTGCGATCGCCCAACGCTCGACGGCCGATGTCGCGGCGACAGTAGACCCCTTCAAATTCGATGCAATCTACCGCTGTGTAAGCTTTGTTTATAGCTTGTTCCAAAGTTTCCCCCGTCGCAGTCACGCCCAAA
Organism: Chroococcales cyanobacterium; assembly: GCA_038260455.1. Lineage (GTDB taxonomy): Bacteria > Cyanobacteriota > Cyanobacteriia > Cyanobacteriales > Microcoleaceae > Microcoleus. Next base: position 5,423 of record JBBSNU010000243.1, read on the forward strand.
ACGCGGCCGCCCTCGGTAACTAACTGCTGCTGCTTCAACTGAGTGCCGGCGTGAAACACCTCTGCACCTTTGGCTTCAGCTTCCTCAATACCTGTAATAACTTTGCCTTTTTGGTAATTGCCAGGATAGCCCCCCGAAGCCAAAACTACGCACACAGCAGCCCCCGACTTCCAGCGAATGTTGGAATATTCGCCCAGACGCTGCTGACAACAAGCCAGCACCAAATCTTCCAAGGGAGTTTCCAAGAGAGACAAAACCGCTTGAGTTTCGGGATCTCCGAAGCGGCAGTTGAATTCTAAGACTTTGGGTTCTCCTTCCTCTGTAATCATTAAACCTGCGTAGAGAACGCCCCGGTAGTCGATTTTATGTTTTTGCAGCGCTGCGAGGGTGGGTTCAAGAATTTCTGTTTGAATCCTTTCCATCAGTTCCGGGGTGATAATGGGGGCTGGGGCGTAGGCTCCCATACCGCCGGTGTTGGCTCCCTTGTCGCCTTCGCCGATGGTTTTGTGGTCTTGGGCCGGCAGCAGGGGTTCTACTACGATTCCGTCGGTGAGGGCGAGAATCGAGACTTCTTGACCGGTTAAAAATTCTTCAACAACGACTCGGATGTTATCGCTGCCGAATTCGCCGCGGAAAATGGTGTTGATGGCGCTGTGAGCCATTTTGACGGTAGTGGCAACGGTGACTCCTTTGCCTGATGCGAGTCCGTCTGCTTTGATGACTATGGGAATTCCTTGCTCCACAACGTAGGCTTTGGCTGCTTCTGCGTTTGTAAATACGGCAGCTTTGGGTGTGGGGATGCCTGCTTCTAGCATCAATTGTTTGGCCCAGGATTTGCTCGATTCTATTTGGGCACCGGCTTTGGTGGGGCCAAAAATCATCACTTTTTTTTGTTGGAAGTAGTCAACGATGCCTAGCGATAGGGGCAATTCGGGCCCTACTATCACTAATCCGATGTTGTTGACCATCACAAAGCGTTCGATGCCTTGGAAGTCGTCGATGTTGAGCGACAGATTTTGACAGCCTTTGGTGGTAGCTGTGCCACCGTTGCCAGGTACGCAGAAGACTTGTTTAATCCGCGTAGATTCTAGCAGTTTTTTTACGATCGCGTGTTCGCGACCTCCATTCCCCACAACCAAAACTTTCACAGCATCCTCACCTATAAATTTTGTTCTCTGAATGTTTGATTTTCAGTGTTTGCACCTGTCTATCTGCTTTTTGCAGCGCCCTCAATTATGCCATGCTTGGCGCTAGGGAATTGCTAGATGTGGCACTTTTCTGGAAGGCTGCGGCTCAACCGCTGTTTCCCAACGGCTGGGTTCGTGCAATATTTAAAGAGTTTCGCCGCAGATATTTTAGAGGTTCTACCTTTAAAATATCTGGCAATTAAAACTATTTTCTGGCTGTTAAATGTTCAATTAATGTAATTCATCGGGGGACAAATTGCGATAAAATAGTCAGGTTGACACAAGGAATTTTACTCAGATGAAATCAAATCTAACCGCTGCGAGTTCGTCTACCAAATTTAAGCGGGTGGGCGTTGTCGGTGGCGGCCAGCTAGCTGCGATGATGGGGGATGCTGCTAGGGCGCTTGGTGTGGAATTGGTAGTGCAAACTCCAGAGGCTACTGACCCGGCTGTGTCTGTGGCTGCGCGTGCTGTTTTGGCGGCTGTTGATGATGTTTTGGCTACGGCTGATTTGGCGGATGGCTGTGATGTTGTTACTTTTGAAAATGAGTTTGTAGATGTGGATGGTTTGCGCGTTTTGGAACAGCAAGGTGTGTTATTCTTGCCTGGTTTGTCGTCACTGTCTCCGTTGTTGGATAAGTACGTGCAGCGCTGTTATTTAAAAGATTTAGGTTTGCCAATTCCGAGGTTTATGGCGATCG
>JBBSNU010000244.1:0-7295 GCA_038260455.1 Chroococcales cyanobacterium
ACCCAAAAGTGTCTGTAGCTGCCGTCTGCTGCCCGCAAGCGGTGTTCGATTTCGTAGAGACTTTTTGTTTCTACGGCGCGCGTCCAAGCTTGTATTGTGCGATCGCGGTCTTCTGGGTGCACTGCTTCTATCCAGTTGTCCCTCGTGTCTTCAAAGCTCATGCCCGTATAAGCTATCCAATCCGGCTGAGGCTTATCGAAGACTCCGCTAGCGTTGGCCATCCAAACCATCTGTGCGGTGGCGATTGCTAGCGATCGATATCTTTCCTCGCTCAGACGCACATATTCTTCGGCTTGCCGGCTGGCTGTCATGTCGCGCAAAATCGCTGTGAAGATGATTTCGCCGGCAACTTCGAGTTTGGAAATAGAAGCTTCGGTGGGAAATTCTGTACCGTCTCGGCGGCGGGCGAACATTTCTTTGCGGTTGCCCATTTTTCGGGCTTGTTTAACAGCGACGCAATTGCTGGCGAGGTGGCTGTGAGCGGCAGCAAAAGTTTCGGGCAACAGCAGGCTCAGGGATTGCCCGATCGCCTCCGCAGCATTCCAGCCAAAAATCCGTTCTGCACTTTGGTTGAACAGGATAATTTTTTGGTCAGCATCTACGGAAATAATCGCGTCGCCGGCAATTTCTACAATGCCGGCGAAACGAGCTTGAGAGAGTTGCAGCGCTTGTTCAGCTTGTTTGCGATGGCTGATGTCGCGGACGATCGTGGAAATGTATGCGAGTTTGTCGCCGGATGCGGAGTGGGAGATGATGACTTGGCTGACGGGAATTTCTAGGCCCGATGCTGACACAAAGGTTGTTTCTCCGTTCCAAACGCCCCCGGAACCTGCGGTGGCGATCGCCTCTTTCAAGGTGCTGCGGGCTGACGCTGCCGTGAATTCTGCAACTTGTCGGTGGGATATATCTGCGTCTTCGTCGATACCCACCATTTTTCTGCCTGCTTTGTTAATGTAAACGGCGCGTCCTTCGAGGTCGCAGATACCTACAAAATCCGGCGTTGCTTCCAGAATTGCTACCAGATTGTTTTTGGCGACTTCGGCTTCTTTGCTCTCAGTAATATCCCGCGCAATGCTAACTATACCGCTGATATTTCCTTGCCAGTCCCGGTAAGCGTTTTTTGTAGAAAGAAATGTCCGCAAATTACCTTTAACTGGCAGTTCTTCTTCTATAACTTGCGTTTTTCCTGCTGCCACGATCTGGCGGTCTATTTTCTTAATATTACCTGCAATTTCCGGCGGAAATAACTCGCTGTCATCTCTGCCGATAATATCGTCTGCCGACTTGCCAATTATACTCGCTCCCGCAGCATTTAGCATCGTGTAACGACCATGAATATCTTTAACAAACAGGGCTGTTGGCATACTGTTGATGACTGTCAGCAACAGGTTGTAGTTTTTTTGGAGCGCCTGCTTTGTTGTTTGAGAATCGAGAATTTGTTGCTGTAATTGCTCGTTGGTAATTTGCAGTTGGAGAGTCCGTTTTTCAACTTGAGTTTCTAAGTTGAATTTAGCTTTTCTCAATCCCATTTCTGCTCGATGGCGCTTCCGGTCTGCGGTGCAAAGAGTCTTCGCATTCTGCCAAATTAAAACTGTAAAAATAATTACGTTTAAGACACTTAACAGCGATAGTCCTAGCTCTGGTTCGTAGGCTTGAAATCGATTTCCTGAAATGATGAAATAACCCGCTAAAGGCGGGATAACGATCGCTTGGGGCAACAAGCGCCTCGCCATAACGCCGCCCGCGCGATCGCTGGAAATTACTGCTATAAATCCTCGCTCTGGATTGGCAAATAAAATTCCGAGGCTCAGCAACATAAATGCTACGGAAGTGTGCAAAGCCATTCCTGTATGATCGCCAATTCGGTAAAATAAAGCTTTGCCGTAGATGTAGCCGATCAAACCCATAAAGGCAATTAAAAATGCACAACAACTTAAGATTTGAACCCGCAGGTATTTAGGGCGCCGTTCTGACAGCAGCAGCAGAGCTGTTCCCAGCAATAAAAAAGCAGCAGCAGTATTTGGTGCCATGCGTCCCGGTGTTGAGAGGCTTGTCAGGGTGTAACCTTCTTTAAATAGCAGTTGGTCGATGCCTAAGTCTAAATTAAAGCTATATTGAACGAGGGTGAGTAGGCTAATTAATATAAGTAAAAATGAACTGCTACAAAGTAAAAAGTTATAGTTTTTTTGATGTTTTTTTGTTGTTAATTCGCTGTGGCTGCGCTGTTGGACGAACAGAGAAAGCCCGCCCAAAATAAAGCAGACGGCTGTATTGGCTTTCATTGTCACGAGTCCGGGCAGAATGCTTTTTAAGAGTTGCAGGTCGAATATCCAACCCAAAATGACTGTACAGCCGATCGCGATTACTGCAATTCCAGCTTTTTTGGCAAAAGACTGGAGTGCAACAATTGTGGTTGAGGGCGGCTGCGCTTGTGCGGGTTCAAAACGTTCCAATTTCTCGATACCTCAAATTATTTTTTTTTATACGTATCTAAGGTAGCAATAAACACTGTAGTTATATTGTTGCCCCTTATACAAAGCTGCTTAAGATATTGTGAAAATTGCCTAGCCCAAAATATTAATTATCTTATCTAATTTGAAAAAGAGCGTCAACTAAAAGTAGAAGGCTAGAGATGTAGAAGAAATTTGGCGTAATTCAAGCACAAAAAATAAGACTCGGCGGTTGAAACCGCGTCTACACAAACAAAGTCCGCCTTCGCGGACTCAAGATAGCGTAGTGAACTACCAGACGCTGATGCTACGTATACAGCACTGGCTTCCTGATTCATTGGGATGTGCTGTTGCTTTGTTGAAGCAAGTAGTCTTATCTTCCCTCCACAGGCAGGAGTCCTAGTTCAATAGACCCATACTTTGTCTTGCTACACGCTCCATTTAGCTTGGTTTTCGCCTCGCGAGATAGTGGTCAAGATAGTGCAATTGTATCACTGATTCGCTATCGCTCAACTTGTTTCTGGTTCGTTTTCATCCCGTCACCCACCTGAGTACAGGTAGGGTGCGGGACTTCCCACTCACATTCAGTTAAAACCGGATTTTGGTATCAAATCTCACATCTATGGTCTTGGGTTTCGTTCTTTAACAACTGTCAACTGTCAACTGTCAACTGTCAACTGTCAACTGTCAACTGTCAACTGTCAACTGTCAACTGTCAACTGTCAACTGTCAACTGTTGAAGTGCGACCATTGCTTCGGTTGCTGAGGGGTAACGTTGCGGGAAAGCGTACAGCACCATCTGGTCTAAAATGCTAGCAAACTGCGGGGTGACAGTTGCATTTTTCTGCCAGATGAGATTGCCTAAATTATCGACTCTGAGTTGTTTGGGCCGCATCCCTGTCAAGGCTTGAATCCCGATGATTCCGACAGCATAGATGTCGCTGCAAAATTTCGGCGAACCGATGGCTTGTTCGGGGGGAATGTAGTCTTGCTGAGTGCCGCCGCGCGATCGCGTTTGGCCTGTGCTATTTTGGGAGCTGTTGATTTCTTTAACTGCTCCAAAGTCAATTAATACAATCTTGCCGTCTGATGCGCGCTCGATTAAGTTTTGAGGGTGAACGTCGCGGTGAATTACATTTTGTTTGTGAACGAAGGCCAGCACTTCTAAGATATCTTTTAACAAAGCAATAACGCGATGTTCTTCCCAGGGTTGACCTTCGATTAATTCTTGATATAGGGGTTCTCCTTCGACGAATTGATAGACTAAATAAAAATATCCATCTTCTTCAAATCGAGCTAACAGTTCCGGTATCCGATCGTGTTTCCCCAAGCGATATAACACTCGCGTTTCTCGATCGAATAGCTGGCTGGTTCTGTCTGACTGGCTTTTCAGGCGCTTGACGAGACACAAAGGTCGATCGGGCAAATTTTCATCTTCAGCGAGATAGGTATCGCTGTACTCCGTGCTCGCCAAATGTTCTCGGATTCGGTAACGCATCCGCAGCAGTTGTCCCAATATCGGATCGAGAGATTTAGCTGGTTGCGTGTCTTTTTGTACACCTCTGATGATGCAGTCCCAAAGATTTGCTCCGACTACTCTTTCTTCTGGTTCAATAATTCCTGCTTGCTTCAGTACCTTGGTGAGGTCTTTCCACAAGTTGTAGCCGACATACCGCGCCAGGTAGCCCACTGTGTAGCCACGGGCGATCGGATCGTTTTGCTGAATTTCTTGGTATGTCAAACCCCCTAAAACGCCTCGCGCGATCGACTGTTGCAACCGAGTTAGGCGTTTTTGGGTTTGTTCGTATACCAGATTGTCTAAAAAATTTATTGCTTCTTCTACTGTCATATTTTTATGGCTTAAGTTACTCGTGCAGCCGTTATAGGTTGTGTTTTTATGTTTCTGTTATATAGCAATCCTAAATCATTATCCTGACCGCGAACATAAATGTGATTTCCCCAAAATACATCTGTAGGGACACTCAAGATGCCGTGTCCGGGAGACGGCAGTGCCGTGTCCCTACAGAAAATCATTTAGGATTGCTATAGGCGGTTTATTTTCAATTGATTAGCCTTTGAATTTATTGAAATATATCTTGATAAATCCGACTTTTAGGAATCAAGATTATGACTTTTCTGAACTCGATTGACTTGACAAATGGTTGATGTATTAGCCAAATATAGGACGGCGGTTGAAACCGCGTTTTGTCAGGCAAAACCTGTCGAAACCGGTTGAAGATAATAAAACCAGGCGGTTGGCTCGTTACCAGGCTCTGCCTGGTAATGCAGATCCAGAGGCTCTGCCTCTCTTTACCCCTGGGCTTCGGGAGAGAGAAGAGTGTGGCAGATGTTTAATTTATTAAATTTTCGTTCCGTTTCAACCGCTGTCCGATGCGAGATCAATCTTAATTTTTCATCTTGTTAACGTAGCCCCACAAACTGTAATCGCGGCTCAGCCAACCCCGGAAAAAAGCCATTTGACTCGGATCTTCTTGCACCCGTTTGTAGCGGTAAATAATCCGTTCGTTAATCATTTGCAGCGCTGTATTTTTGTTGTTAGCGACTTTCAATGCTTCCCTGGTGCGTGAATCAAAAATACCAGTTTGTGGCAATCCTAAAGCTTGCTGCAAAAATGTAATAGAATTATTAATACCGAAATTAACTGCGGTGTCAAACATGACGATCGCCAAAGCAGGCTGCATAGTTCCCGAAAGACTAGAATCCCAGTAATATTTATAAATTTCTAGGAGCTCTGCTTCCGACATTTGCGTCACGTCGAGGGGCGGAAGCCCGCGACTGTAGCGATAGGCGTTGTATTCCGTTTGCAAGACGCCCCGATAGGTTCTGCCGCCCTTATCGGCTGGGTGATTGCTGAATCCGCCCTCAAAATATAAGGTGAAATAAAGAGCTGTTTGAAATACTCGCTGCCGAAAGTTTGCTGTCTGCTGCTGTGCGAGAGTCTTTTGGGCAAAAGGCAAGGGGATTGCTAAGGCTAACAAGAGTATCCCCAGGAGGAGGTTTGGCTTCCACTTGATGTTAGGTTGGTGCTGTGTCGCTTGCTTGTCGCTCATCAAAATTATGGGTTTGAAACCCCGTCCTTCTAGGACGGCTTTGCATTTTTGAATTTACTACCGCCTTGGGATTGGTTAATTCGGGGTACTTTTGTATTGCACTTTCGTGCCATGACAATTGCCGCTTCAAATCTTCCAATCCTGTACGCATAGTATTTTGCTCGCATTGAGCCTCCCTTGCGGGGTAATGTTTGCCTCGACCGAGATATATGGGCTTGTTAGGTTACACGCACTGTTTCAGTGACCTTAAAACTGGTTAACGGGTAACGACAGAGCAGGGGACTGGCACGCATCCACCCGGTGTCTTGACCTACATATCGGCTCCTATTACTAGGGGTCTGGTCAGAATGGCTTACTAGATTACTCTGGCAAGCCTCATGCCTGATAGCTGAGGTTTCTGACAAATTATCTGTGACGATCGCGCGTAATTCCGCTAAAACTGGTACTCTGCAAAATAATATAGATTCAACCTTTAACTTGATAGCACAGATAGGCCGCCAAATGAATTCCGATTTTCGCAACCAATCCGAAACACCCCAATTTGAAGATGCTGCATCGCTGACTGTCGTTGCAGAAACCTATTACTCCCAAGGCGATTTAGCAGCCGCCATCGCTGCTTGTCGCCGAGCTCTGGAATTGCAACCGGATTGGGCGGCGGCTTACGTGACAATGGGTAATGTGCAGCAAGCCAGCGGGCAAATTGAGGAGGCGATGCGGTTTTATTCGGAGGCGATCGCCCTAAATCCCGATTTTGCTGAGGCCTATGCTAATTTGGGCAGTATGCTCTACAAGCAAGGGCGTTTGGTGGAGGCGATTGTCAATTACCAAAAGGCGATCGAACTCAAACCAACTTTGGCTGCTGCTTACTGGAATTTGGCTGGGGCGATGAAGCAGCAGGGGCAGTTTGATGCTGCTGTAGCCTACGAACAAAAAGCTCTCGAACTCAATCCCCATCTGGCTAAGGTAGATTTTTACATAAATTTGGGAGATAAATTAGCGCGGCAGGGGAAGCTAGATGAGGCTGTGGCTGCATGGCAGCGGGCGATCGCATTCAAACCCGATTTACCCGAAGCATACTGTCAAATTGGCATAATTTTGCGCCACCAAGGCAAATTTAAAGATGCCATACCCAACCTGCAAAAAGCCCTAGAAATTAAACCAGATTTTATTTCGGCCCACCAACATTTGTGCGGCATCCTCAGAGATACTAGCAATTTAGCAGCCGCGCGACAAGCCGTGCACGCATACAGCCAAATGTGCGCCGAAACCGATCCGATTATGACGGCGATTTACTTCGTCAGCACCTATCAAGTCTCGGGATTGAATCAAATTGCGGGCGATCGATTTTTAGAATTAGAATCGTACTTGCAGCAAAACTTAGAAACGGCAAGTTCGGTAGAAGTTAAATCGCTTTATGCAAACTTGTTATTCAGCACGCCCTATCTGCGAGATGACTTGGCAGCCAACTCGAAACTTTACAGATTGATTGCCCAAAAGTACACCGAAAAATGTATCAAACCTAATTTTCCTCAACCTGCAAATTACAGTTTCAAACCAAAAGCCCCCGCTAGTAAGTTAAAAATCGGCTTTTTATCCAATCACTTCAGCCGCCACTCTGTAGGTTGGTGCAGCACTGACATCATTCGCGAATTGTCCCGCATCACGCCCAACTTGCATTTATATGCTTCCGAAAGAATTGTTTCTGACGATCGCACTCAGGAATTTGAAAAAATTGGCAAACTGACTTATCCGAAAACTTACCCGAACGGACTTG
>JBBSNU010000245.1:0-7271 GCA_038260455.1 Chroococcales cyanobacterium
AAAGATGGCTGTGCAGTTCCAGAGACATTTGCACGTTTTGCCTTGCTGTCAAGCATTTGAGCAAATTGTGAGCTTGGAAAATATAACCGATGTCGCGGCGGAGTTGAACTAATTTATTTTTCTTGGTTCCCCGCAATTCTTTGTCGAGAATTTTGAGACTGCCTTCTTGGATCGATCGCAAAGCTCCAATCAAGGTTAACAATGTTGTTTTGCCTGACCCGGAAGGCCCGGTCATCAGCACGATTTCGCCCGGATAAATTTCGAGGTTGATGTCAAATAATGTTTGTTTGCGAAGTTGTCCTTCGCCGAAGGAATGATTGAGATTTTTAATGGAAACAACTGGTGTAGCGTTCATAATTAATTGACTGTCGCTCCTGGTTTTGGCATTATTTAATCAAATCAACCCGTAATACAAATTTAATGGGTCGTTGCACATATCTCGATCCCCCTAAATCCCCCCTAAGAAGGGGGACTTTGATCGGAATCTTGTCCCCCCCTTATTAAGGGGGAGTAGGGGGCAAGCTAAGGGGGGATCGGATTCTATGCAGCCTCATAAAAAATTGGTATAAGCTTCAAAATAATCATAGAAAAACTCGGTAAGTGGGAAACTCAGTGGCTTGAGCCAAGAGAGGGAAACGGCTCGGCGGTTTGAACCGCCTTGAATCTTTCCATTACACGGGGATTGCTTGACTCGGTGTACTGTTGTGGTGTACTTTCACTCTTGACAATTACCATCTCAAATCTCGCAATCCTGTACGCATAATGTTTGGCATTTCTGCCTCTCCCTTGCGGGGGTTAAGTTTACTTCGCCAATGTTTTAAGAGCTTTTTAGACTTGCAGCACTGTTTCAGTGACTTTAAAACTGTTTAACTGCAAATGACAGGGCAGGGGACTAGCACGATCCCAGGGTGTCGTGACTCAAAAAACGTAGTCAGTTAAGACGATAGCTGGTCAGAATAGCTTGCTTCAACTTTCGTCTTACAAGCTCAGTGGCTTTAGCCCTGAGTTCCTGACACAAGGCTCAAATGAGATCGGGATCGATTCCCTGCGATCGCAAATAAGCAACCAATCGCTCTTTTTGTTCTCGTTCAGCATCGGCGCGTTGGCTTTCAGCATCGGCGCGTTGGCTTTCAGCATCGGCGCGTTGCCGTTCCTGTTCGGCGCGTTGCCGTTCCTGTTCCGCGTGGAGGCTCTCCAGTCTAGCTCGCTCGCTTCCCGTCAGCAACAAATTTCCCTCGCGATCCCACCAGCGCAACCAATGTTGTGTCTGATTTTGATAGCTACCAGACCACACGCCTAACTCTACACCCATCAGGTCGATCGAGTAATGTCCGCGATCGTTCGGTTCCAAACGCCGATATCTAGTATTCACACAGTTGTAGACTTCTAATTCATTGGTTTGAATCTTGTAAATAGCGTAGTAGGGAATTCTGATAATCCGCTCGTATACCCAAAACTTTCCCGGTTTCTGGTTTCCCCCGGATGGCAAAGCAGATAAAGGAGTATTGTCGAGTTCTTCTGAACCATCACCGCTAGCAAATTCGATCGCGGACGGCACCATATACTCGCGCCACAACACGTAGGAACGCCGATATTGCCCGTCTAAGCGGGGAGGCACGTTAGGGACGTAGAACCAGTCAGGTGCTTCGGCTCCGCGTTCGGGAGGCTCGGTTTCGCGCCAGTAGATGCCACAATCTTGCCCGATCGCATACTGTCCGTCGGGATGCAGGTTTTGCAGTGTAATTTCTAGGGAGTCGGTGAGCAGGATGCTCTGAGGATGTTCTTGAAAGTTCTTCACAAACGTGCCGTCAGATTCTGGAAGTTGGGTGTGATCGGGAAAGGCGGGAGGCAACGCTGTGGGGTTGAAGCTTTGGGTCATAGCGTAGAACCGAGGGAGAGTGCGATCGAGAGGGATGCTCTTTTACAGCATAACGTTCGATCGGCAAAGCTTTTTTTCTTCTTTCTGATAATTTTCAATGAGATAAACCTGTAAAATTCAAAATAATCACACCGATGATGATTAGGGAAATAGCCGTAACTCTAAAAATTGTGATGGGGTCTTTAAAAAAGAAAATGCCTCCAATAGTAACAAGAGCAATTCCCAACCCGGAGAAAATTGAATAAGCTACACCCACATCTAGTTTTTTAATCGCTAAATTTAAAAAGACAAAACTAATTCCATAAAAAATTAGCATCAAAATCGAGGGAACCACTTTTGTGAAACCCTCAGAGAATTTCATATAAATAGTACCTGCTGCTTCTAAAATAACGGCAAGCATTAGATAAATCCAGCTTACAGAATAATGTGGCTTTGGTATCGGCATTTTTGTTCCTCAATAACTTTTCTTGTTTTTCTTGTTACCTGGATAATTTAAGGGTTTTAAATTTCCACTTCAGGATATAAGGCGTTTTTTATAGTGCAGTGCTGTCCCCGAAGAGCGAGTACAATACGCGAGCGGGGACGCTCGCACTATAAAATGCAAAACTGAGTTAGGAATGAAAATTTAATAACTTAAGCGATTGCTCGTTACTTTCGCTATGCCTGGTAATGCAGATCCGGAGGCTCTGCCTCCTTTTATCTCACAACTTACAGGAGAGACGACTGTAGGAAGTGCTTAAGTTATTAAGTTTTCGATCCTATTAGCAGAACAGCCGTAGTTAAAAAATATCTGCCGGATCTGCCGCCTGCAACTTCCGAACTGCGATCGCCCCCGACAGACAACACATCACAACTGTCATTACAAACACAGTTACAGCCTTCCCCACCGTCATGTACATCGGCAAACTCGTAGCACTTCTCCCTAAATTGTACAGCACCACAGAAACCCCAAACCCAGGCAAATAGCCAAGAATTGCTAATATTAAAGCCTCTTGAAACACCACCCCCAAAAAGTAAAAATCCTTATATCCCATCGCCTTTAGCGTAGCGTATTCCGGCAAGTGATCGTTAACATCAGTATAAAGAATTTGGTAAACAATCACTATCCCGACAATAAATCCCATTGCCGCGCCGAGAGTGAAAATAAATCCGATAGCCGTGCCTTCTTCCCAATACTTTTTCTCAAAAGCCACAAACTCTTCTTTAGAATCAATTCGCACATCTGAAGGCAAAGTTGCCCTCATTTGTTCGACAACAGCCTTAACATCCGTTCCCGGCTGCAAGTAAACAATACCTATATCAATTAAACCTTTTGTTCTCCGAGTCGCAAAAATTCGCAGAAAGTTCAAATCGCTAGTAACAATATTTCCATCTGCACCGAAAGATGCCCCTAAAGTAAATAAACCCTCTACCTTAACGCGGCGGTTGTCAACTTCAGTTTCAACAGTTTTTCCCCCATCGAAATATTCAGCTACTGGCCCGAATTCCGGGCGGGAAGCTCGGTCAAATAAAACCACATCCGACATCTTAATTTTGTCCAAATTATTTGCGATTTCTGGCATATCAAAAATCGGATGAGTGGGGTCAAAACCGATGACCATCAATTGGCGGGTATTGCTCTGGTTGGGATCGGGATTTTTCCACAAACCAAAGCCTAGATATACCGGGCTGATTGCTTTAACGCTGTTAAAACTCAAAGCTTGATACAAGCGCCGCTGGGGGAAGCTTTTCATGGCTATTAAAGCCGTAGATTGGCTGCTGGTGATGAAAATATCCCCTTGTAACTGTGAGTGGAAGCTGACGGAACTTTCAAACAGCGCGTCTCTAAATCCGAACTGCATAAACATCAGTAAATCGGCAAATCCAATGCCTGCTAGCGCGATGACTAAGCGCATTTTTTCGCGGGTTAACTGTGCCCAAGCTAGGGGTATTTTTGCCATATCTAATTAAGGAAGAAGGAAGAAGGAAGAAGGAAGAAGGAAGAAGGAAGAAGGAAGAAAGAAGAAGGAAGAAGGAAGAAGGAAGAAGGAAGAAGGAAGAAGGAAGAAGGAAGGAGCAAGAAACAAACAAGCAAAAACAAGGGGTTTTGATTTAAAAATACTATTATTTAGAGAGCTATTTTGACTTGAACCTGCAAGTTTGTGAGCGATGCAACTTTCTTGCTCGATTCGGGATCTAGGCGAATTCTGACTTCGATAACTCTCGCGTCGGTGTCGGCGGCGGGGTCAGTATTGAGGACATCTTTTTTGCCGATTTGTTGGCCGATTCGAGTGACTGTTCCTTCTAAATTGCCTGCAAATACGGAGCTGCTGACGGTAGCGCGCTGGCCGTTTCGGACTTGGGCGATGTCGGTTTCGTAAACTTCGGCTATGGCGTACATTTGATCGGTGCGGCCTAGTTCTACTATGCCGTCTTGGGCGTTGATGCGTTCTCCTTGTCTGGTGTTAACTTTGAGGATGGAACCGGATACGGGTGCTTTGACGTAGCTTAAGTTTAAGTCTACTTGGGCTTTTTGTTTGGTGGCGATCGCACTTTCGATGGCGGCTTGGGCGGCTTGGACGTCTTCGGAACGGACTTCGGCTATTTGGTCTAGATTTGCTCTGGCTTGATTGATTTGTGCTTCGCCGGTTTCTGCTTTTTGTTTCAGCATTGCTTCGGCTTGATTGATTTGTTCTCGGCCTGTTTCTATCTTTTGATTTAAAGTGGCTCGGGCTTGGTTAATTTCCTGCCGCCCTGTTTCTAATTTGCGTTTGAGATTGGCGCGGGATTGGTTGATTTCTTGTTGGCCTGTTTCTAATATTTGTTGGAGGGTAGCTTGAGTTTCAATTATTTCCTGTTGCACAGTTGCGACGGTTTTTTTTAAGATAGCTTGTGCTTCTCTAACTTTTTGTTTGGCTGTAGCTACTGTTAAGCGTTTGGTGTCGTAGGTGGAAGCGGAAATTGCGCCTGTTTCGGAGAGTTCTTTATTGCGTTGTTCCTCGGCTTCGGCGTTGGTTAATTCGGCTTTTAGTCGATCGACTGTAGCGTTTTGAGAGGCAATTTCGCCGCGCAATTGAGCTTCCAGTCTCGCGAGTTTAGCTTGCTGCGCTTGAGTTTCTCTTTGCAGTTGCGCTTCAAATTTGGCAAGATTGGCTTGTTCGGCTTCGGTTTCTCTTTGCAGTTGAGCTTCAAATTTGGCTACGTTTGCTTGTTGGGCTTCGGTTTCTCTTTGTAGTTGAGCTTCTAGGCGGGCGACATTGGCTGCTTCGCCTTCAGTTTCTCTTTGACGTTGAACTTCTGACTTGGAAACTTCGGCTTTTTGGGCGACGATTTCCCCGGTTTTTGCGCCTGCTTGAATTTTGGCTAATTCTGCTTGTTTGACTTGAACTTCTTTTTCGGTTTGTTGGAGGATGGCTTGGAGCCGATCGCGCGTATCGAGAACTGCTATGATTTGTCCTTGAGTGACGCGATCGCCCTCTTCCACCCGCAACTCTTCAATTCTCGCTCCCTCCGACGCTGAAGGGGCGGACAATTTGATGACTTCCCCCTGGGGAGTCAACCTACCCAAAGCTGTCACGTTGGTGCGGGTGGATGCTGGAGTTGCAGCAGCAGCAGCCACCTTTAACTCTTCGGCTTTTCTAATTTGAGATACTTGCCAAAAACCTACTACTGTGGTAATGACTGTAGCGGCGATCGCTAAACCGATGACTCCTCGCCCCGGGGGTTTTAAAAATGATTTATCCTTGACCCGCGATTCCTTTCCCATGACTTATCATCAAATAGGTGATTTCTTGATTAAGTTTTTTCACACCTATTGTTAAGTATTTTAAACTGATTTCAGCTATTTAGGGAAATCAAAAAGCACCTGAGTCATGTAATTTTCTGCCCAATCTTGACCGAAAGCTTTTTCTAGGACGCGGCGGGTTTTGTCGTTTTGCTGCTGCTGGGTGCAGTAGTAAATTTGAGCGTCTATAATTTTCGATTCTTCGGCCGCAGAGACTGGTTCGGCCGCGACTGCGAGTTGGCAGTGAATTTCAACGTAGGATTCAACTATGTCCAGAAATCTGGTTTCTTCTTCCGGTGAATCGGGCCGGACAAACAGGCAAAATTCTGAGAAAATATCTCCCCAGTCGGGAATTTGGCGGGGACAGGAAAATTGGTTGACCGGCAAAGTTTGCAGTTGGGCTTGGTAGTTTTCCGACAAAGTGCGGCTCTGATTGAGGGGAGAAAGGTCTGCGATCGCGGCGCTAATTTTGCCTTTGGCTGCTACGATATCGGTGCCGAACATCGGCAAAGCGTAATTAGGTCTGGGAAACATCACGCAGTGCAGAATATCCAGCAGCGGCCCGACTTTAGCGAGTTCGAGGTGTATTTTGCGGAACTGCGGCGTTTGATAGCAGCGGTTTTCCACGATCAGTTTTTCTCCCTCCAAGCGCCCTTCTATATATCCCAACTCAGCGGGGAGGTGGTAGGGTTCGAGGTCGAGATAGCGGTGCCATACTGCTTCCATCCGTTGTGCTAGTTCACGGATGAGGTAGTGCTGTTGCTCGCGCAGGGAAGGCTGGGAGATTTCTAACATTCCTAATTTATCGGGCGATCGCTTAATAAAATTTGATTCTACTGTTGCAGGATGCAGGAAAAAAGGTAGATACTTTTAAGGATACCAGCAGATTGACTTGCGATCGAGCAAGTTTTAGAGGAGATTTTGTATGTTTGGTCTGGGATTGCCCGAAATGGGCATTATTGCGGTAGTCGCTATTCTAATTTTTGGCCCCAAGAAAATCCCTGAGTTGGGAAATGCTTTGGGTAAAACGCTGCGGAGTTTTAAGGAAGGGGTCGGTCTAGGTGATGATGAATCTGCTATAGAGGAGAAGGAGAAGGAGAAGGAGAAGGAAAAGAAGAAAGAGGAAGAGGCTGGGCCGAAGGTGTAAGTTAGGGGAGCATCTGGGGCGCTCCAAGGGGAGCATCTCAGTTTTGAATTTATAGTGCGAGCTTAAGAGCTCGCGTATTGTACAACTCGCGAGCTCTTAAGCTCGCACTGTTGTAAAAAAAATACTTATTGCAAAACATCCAGATGCACCCTAAATGAGGTTTGTAGCAAGTCCAAATCCGGGCGAGAAATCCCCGATGGTCGTCGGCGGTTTCAACCGCGACTATACAAAGGAAGTCCGTAAGCGGACTAAGAAACCAAGGAGGACTTGCATTCCTGACTGCTAACCTATTCTGGAAATTTTCGTTCTCTAACTTCTAGGGAATAATCTTTGACAGCCCGAGTAATTGTTTCTCGCAAATTAGTGTAAGCTTTGGCAAAAGGCGGTTGTTTTTCCGAAAGTCCCAACAAATCGGAAGTAACTAAAACTTGTCCGTCGCAGTGCGGGCCGGCCCCGATACCAATGGTGGGAACAGTTAATTT
>JBBSNU010000246.1:0-7268 GCA_038260455.1 Chroococcales cyanobacterium
AAACAGGAGACATTAGTAATTGCTAGCGGTGCCGATCGGCTGCTACCTTCTCTAGCAGAAGGGAAGCTTTTAGTCAAGGTAATTCCCAATGCGGAGATGGTGCGGCTGGCTAACAGCGGTCATGCTTGTTTGTTAGAAACAGATGTTAACCTTTACGGGATTATGCAAGATCGCAATTTTTTGACTGAATCAATTAGTCAGCAGTCATTAGTCAATAGTCATTAGTCATTAGCTATGACTTCTCAGTTCTGAGTCGGTCGGGGCAAAATTAGAGATTGAGCGAGAGGTAAAGTTTATATTACAATTAACCCGCCCTGACACTCATTAGTAAGTGCTCGAAGACCAGCCACTAATGACTAATGACTAATGACTAATGACTAATGACTAATTAAGATTCAGCCATTTTTGAGCGTTAAGCCGCTGGACTACGCCAAACACCATGAGGTCGAGAGTAATCTTGCGCTCGTCTATCAAAAAAGGCTCTAAAGTGCTGGTATGGGTATTATTTTCAGCACAGGAAAAGGCTCTTTGACTTTGAATATTTTCTTGAGGAAAATACAGGTTAAATTGACGCTGACCTTCTTGGAATTTACCAATTACCTGCCAGCAATCTCCAGCGGAACTCATACCAGCAATGGGGAGTTTTTGCTTGGCAAAACGCACCTCTAAATCCTGAACGCCCTGCTTTGTCAAAGCAGTTTGCAAGGCGGGCAAATAATCTTGTTGAATAAATTCCGCAAAGGGCTTGTCTTCAACAGCAGGTGCTTTTTCTTTTTTAGCTTTAGCTGGGGGCTTGTCGCCGTCAGCGGCTTTGGCTGGGGGCTTGTCGCCGTCAGCGGCTTTGGCTGGGGGCTTTTTAGCTTTAGCTGGGGGCTTGTCAGTGCTGGGTAAGTCGGTTGTCTCGGGTGCGTCGGAACTCGGGGCGTTCTCGATCGCAGCACTGGGAGTTTCTGATTCGCCAGCGGTAGGGTTTTGCGGTTCTTCTGGCATTAAGGCTTCCTTGTAAAATTGATCGGTAGGAGTTTTGAGTTGAGATCCGGGCGATCGATCGACTCGATCGCACAGATATTTTATCGAAAACCAAGCGTGAACTACCTACCCCAACCGCTACGCAGTATGGGGTAGGCTTCCAATTTCAACGGGAAGAGCCGATAATACGGATGACTTTCGCCGTCCCACCTTCGGACTTACCTTCCCTCTATTGGCAGAAGCGCTAGTTCCTAACGCCAAAATTCGTAGTCCTTCGTCTCGAATATTGATAGCTGCATTGACATCCCGGTCATGCTTTGTCTTGCAGTTCTCGCACTGCCATGAACGGATATCAAGCGCTAGGCTACCAATTCGATTGAGACAGACTGAGCAGGTCTTAGAAGACGGAAAGAACCGATCAACTTCTTGATAGATTTTGCCGTCATTCCCTGCTTTATAGCTCAACATTCTAGTGAACTCACTCCAACTGGCATCGCTAATCGCTTTCGCCAAATTGTGATTTTTCACCATGTTCTTTACTGCTAAATTCTCAACGCAGATCACTTGGTTTTCGTTGACCATTTGGCGCGATAACTTGTGCAGAAAGTCTTTTCTCACGTTCGCAATCTTTTCGTGAACTTTTGCCACAATGCGACGTGCTTTTTTCCGACGATTCGAGCCTTTCACTTGGCGCGATAGTTTCTGCTGCTTACGTTTGAGATTGCGAGAATGTTTTTTCAGCACTCTCGGATTGTCAAACTTTGAACCATCAGAGGTAATCACAAAATGAGTTAGACCCAAATCGATGCCGACCGCCTTACCCTCTACCGTTTTTTCGACTTCAGGCTGCTCATCGTCAAATAACAATGACGCAAAATACTTACCGGAAGTCGTGAGAGATACGGTAACGGTTTTCAGCTTGCCGTCAAGCACCCGATGAATCTTTGCTTTGATGATTCCTAGTTTAGGGAGCTTCAAGCCTTCATCCGTAATCTTGACGTTTTGGGGATACTGAATTGACTGCTTACCCTGCTTCGATTT
Source organism: Chroococcales cyanobacterium (assembly GCA_038260455.1). GTDB lineage: Bacteria > Cyanobacteriota > Cyanobacteriia > Cyanobacteriales > Microcoleaceae > Microcoleus. Next base: position 2,011 of record JBBSNU010000246.1, read on the forward strand.
GAAATTTGGGAAAGATGACCGTCCCTCAAAGAAGTTGATAAACGCTCTTGACAGGTTCAGAGAAACACTTTGTAGCACTTGGCTGTAAGGTTCTGCCAACCATTCAAACTCTTTCTTCAATCCCGGTAAACGATCGTTCATTCCTTGCTGAGATAACCCTTTACCCGTTTCTTTGTAGAGTCGATTGGTTTCGGCTAACGAATTGTTCCAAAACCAACGGGCACACCCAAACGCTTTAGACAGCGCTTCGACTTGCTCATCATTCGGATAAATTCGTACCTTGACTGCGTGTTTCATGTCTATCTCTTACTACAATTTGTAGATAATAGTAAGAACTATTTGTGAATGTTTTGTGTTGATACCTAAGAGATTGCTTATTTCTTGCCTGTCCCGATTGTTCTTCCGCTACGGTGAAGACCACAAACGGGACGGCAAGAAATAAACCAGGCTTTCATCCCGCCGCTAAGATAAGTATATCTATAGCGGGGGAATTCCCGCGCCCGCTAGTTAAAGAATTGTCAGTCAAAAAACTTTGAGATCGAAACACTCGCTTCAGGGTTTGCCTCTTGACAAATTACAACTCCTGTGCTGATTCTAAATTTCAGCGACAGCTCGTTCAATCAAACGGCGGGCGAGAGTTTGAACGCCGGTGTGTTCGTAGTAGTTGGTAGTCATGTCGAGGAATGCGCCCACATAGTCCACCTTATCTGCAGAAATTTCCACAAAATTCTGCAAGTGGCCGAGTACGTTTTGGGGAGTCAAACCTCGATCGCTGACAAAAGAGCTCATCCAACCGGAAACCGAGTTAAAGCTTTCGCCGATAAAGCCGAGCTGGCCTGCGGGAGAGCCGCCTGGAATCATGCCGCCGATCGACTTAAACGCTACATTCTCTTGCAAATCTTGCGGGGAGAGGCGTTGAATCCAAGACTGAGTGGCCAGAATAAAGTCTGGGCCCAGGGGAATCAAACCGTCGAAACAAACCAAAGCAGCCATTCGCATCAGGGATTCGCCGCCGTAGTCGCCCAAAGCGCCGGCAAAATCGCCGATGCTGTCGCCTGGAATCCCGTTAATTTGGCAAAAAGCGAGCAACTCAGTGACTAACTTCAAAGAAAGGTCGATCGTCTGAGCTTTTTCTGGCTTCGGGGTGAGATTGCCGAGGAAGCCCAAAAACGGGACATTTTGGGAGACTTTGTTGGCCATAGCAGCCGCGCCTAGGGCACCGGAGGCATTGTCGATGGTTTGGTAGAGCCAAAGAGCGCGCTGGTAGCCTTGAGACTTATCGTTGAATAGATAGATGGCGCGCTCGCCAATTTGCTGAATCAAATCTTCATCAGTTTCGCCAGTAACGGTGCGAATGGTATTGTCAAAGCCCACTAAATTGTTCCACTCGCCGGGAACCACAAAGTCAAGCGCTCGCAGGGCTTTGACAGTCATGTTGTCTTTGGGCAGTTGATCGACTAATTCAAAGACTGTTTTGCTCACAAAAAACTCCTTATAGCTGAACAAGAATCAAAGATATTACTTTTGGAAGATGGCAAAAACTTCACAATTTCATCGTGGCAGAATTAGTTTTGATTGCGCCTGACTGGAGTCGGGCGGGGAGTTCGATCGAAGAGATTGCTACTTGAGGCGGGCGAGGCCGGCGAGGTTAAATTTTGACAGCCAAGCTTCGCGATCGCTAGCACTAAAAGATGGATCGCGGGATTGAACTTTCACCTGATAGCGATTTGCCACCAAAACAGCAGTGATATTAGCACCCTGATTGATAGCAGGATAGCCGCCAATTTTCTTGGTACTTTGCTGGAATTTTGTACCTGCCGAGGGGTTGCCGGCGATATCGTTAATCGAGAGTACCGCGACATTTTTACCGCCTTTGTTGAGCTTAGCTTCAGCAAAACCGGATTTTTCTTGAGCGAAGACGCGATCGAATCCGCCGCCTGAAGAGGGGAAGTATTTATTTAACTTGCCGCCTTCAACTGCCTTCTTCGGCAGGTTTTGACTTTGAGCTATGGATTTGTCAGTAGCCTGCTTGGCATTAGCCTGGGGTTTTTGGGTACTTTCCTGCTGGGCTTGATCCCAGCGAGAGGGGGTTTGGGTTTGACCGCAGGAAGTCACCAGCAGCAGTACCGAGATCAGAAATGGAGCTAAGATTTTGCGCGCGGAGGGAAATGGCATCGCTGTCTCCTTATGAGTAAGTTTCCATAACAATTGTGGCTCAGAATTTGGCAATTTGTTTTTGGCGATCGGGTGATTTGTGCCTGCGGGAAAAAAATATTTGTAAAAAAATCCTCTGCCCGCATGACAGAGGATTTTTTGCAATGGCGAATTCAGATGCAAGAAGACAGAAGGATTGCTCCACACAGTCGAGTCTGGGGGTTGGGGTAAAGAAAGCAAATTTCCTAATTACCAGCAATCTCAAAACAATTTTTTCTGATTTTCCCTAGATTTATGAGAGAGGTTTCAGAGCAGTTGTCTGTCAGTCTTCCAACTTCGGTCTTGCTTTGTGGGTAAAGCTCAGGCGTCGCTTTCAATGTAGATAAACAACAAACCCATTACCACAACTGGCATCAGCCAGGTAATTACCGGAATCAAAATCCAAGGCAAGAAAGAGGCAGCGTAGGTACCTGTCATGTCAAATTCTCCAAACTAAAGTTAGCGTGTTCCAACAGGGATATCGACGAGTAGAGTCTAATTGTTGACTAAACCCCGGAAAATGGCATCAACGCCATTAAAGTTTTCGAGCAAGAAGTAGGCAGCAAAGACGCCGCTCATGCCGCCAATGAAGAAACCAGCGGTCAATTGGCTCCATCCTTCAGCATTTCTGAGGGAATCGGGAGTCATGGGATTAGCACTGGGGTAGCTGGTGTTGTCTTGCTTGAAAGAGACCAAACCGTAGGCAGACATACCTAGTGTGCCGAGTAGAACTATCACGAGGGCTGTAATTAGTCCGCCGAGATTAGCTGCTTCTGGATAATCCCGCAGGGGTCCGAAGACGATTTCTGGGCCGACGAGGAAATAGCCGTGTGCCAAACCGATTTCTAGACCTCGAACTAGGGGCGAGAGTCCTTTGCGGTAGGCTGGCAAGTTCCCGATAAATGCTTTGGTGAAATCAGAAGCACTGATGGGAGTTGCTAGATGACCCGTGAAGGGGTCGCCGTTAAAGGGTTTAATAAGCTCTGCATCTCTGGGATCGGCCATATTCTCTTTTTCCTCGCTGTGCGTAAATTTTGAGGCGTTCAAGTCATATTTTACGCAGGGACGGGCTTCCTATTTGCATAAATGCTACCGAGCTTTAGAAAAGTTCACTATTCTTTAGTTTTCAGAAGAATTTTTCTTTTGTCCTCTATACCAGAAAGCGAGTCGATCGGGCGACACTCCCAGGAAATAAGCGATAATTACTATTTGATTAATCGCAGTAGTTTTGATGACCCCAAGCTGCTGCCAGCGGCGGTCGGAGGTCAGCACGGGCTGGGGTAATATTGCAATGCGGCCTTGTTTTTTCAACCGGCGCACGAATTCAAAGTCTTCCATCAGGGGTAAGTCGGGAAAACCGCCGATTTTGTCAAAGGTAGCTGCGGTGAGGAAAATGGCTTGGTCGCCGTAGGGCATTTGCAGAAAGTTCGATCGCCAGTTTACCCCTGTTTCTACCAACCGCAGACAGAGCCTGCGCGCATCAATTTTGAGTGGAAATGCCCCCCCTACTGTGGACGGTTTAGCTAATGCCATACGCGCTTCAGAGTCGTAGCCTGGAGGTAAAAGAGTGTCGGCGTGGAGGAACAGCAGGATATCTCCAGTAGCGGAGGCGGCACCTGCATTCATTTGAGCAGCGCGGCCTGGGGCGGTGGAGATAACTCGCACGCCCAAAGATTGGGCTATATCTGCGGTGCCATCGGTGCTGCCGCCGTCGGCGACAATGATTTCAACATTTTTAGCATTTCGGGCGGTGGAGATGACTGGGGCGATCGTAGATGCTTCGTTTAAGGCTGGAATAATAATAGAAATTTTGAGATTAGGATTTTCTGATGGCATACAGAATTAAGCAGCCCGTGAGATAGAGGGCGGGTTGTACAAAGCTTATCTGTTATTCAAGGGCTTCGGACAGTTTTAGGCTTTACAGATGGGGTCGAGAAACCGGGTTTCTACGAGTTTTGGGTTGAGTAATACCAATTTTCCAAATTAATTCAACAGTATATGTAGGGTGTGTCGCCCTCGACAATCTCTAAAAAAGAGTGACAATCTAATAGCGACGCACCTTATACATTGGGTGAACGAAACAACCCTCCGTTTCACTCCACCCAACAATTTTATTGTTGCAACATTTTTTCTAAATGGTATAAGGATAAATGCAGTCATAAACCCGGTTTTTTACGAGCAGTCAGAAACCGGGTTTCTACGAGTTTTGGGTTGAGTAGCGATAAATGCAGTCATAAACCCGGTTTCTTACGAGCAGTCAAAAACCGGGTTTCTACGAGTTTTGGGTTGAGTAGCGATCTATCTAGCAAGAAATCCGGTTTCTAGGAGTTGGACGACGATTATCGCAGAGTATCGCCCTCAAACCATGATTCTATTTTGAGCTAGATTTTGTTATATTTTGGCTTTTTGTCGCGCTTGCGACTATTGTCGCAAGCGCTGTCTAACCGCTGCATTTGGTTAGACAAATACACTTACTATATTATGACCTTATGGTTTCACAATCAAGTGTTTTTTATGAACTTAATATGAGAATCACTAATGAATTAGATCGGCTAAATATAGTTTAATTATTTCAACATATTCATATCTAATTTTAGCAAATCCTCCGGTCGATCGATATCTGCAAGAGTGGGAAGATAAGCAATATTCAGATCGAGGCTTTGGGCGATCGCCCGCGTAGAAGCAAATACCTCGCTGCTACCCCAGTTAATGCCGCCGAATAATTCCGGTATCGATCGCCCCAGCCCGATCAGATAATAACCTCCGTCTTTTGCCGCACCCAAAACTAAATCGTGCTGGCTCAGTTCGTCAAAAGCTTTTGTCATGATTTCTGGTTTCAGAGCGGGACAATCAGTCCCGATAATTACAGCTTTGTCAACCCCCGAATTAAAGGAGTTTTGAAACGCTGCGGTCATTCTGGCCCCCAAATCGCCGTCTGTTTGATTTTGATAAATAACATCGGTTCCCAACCAGTCTTGCATCTGTTGTGGGCTGCCGCCTGTGTAATGAATTTCTACTGATAATCGGCGGGAGTTTTGGAGAGTGAGCGCGCGGGCGATCGTCTT
>JBBSNU010000247.1:0-7258 GCA_038260455.1 Chroococcales cyanobacterium
GTTCTAATTGTAACTCCCGATTTGCGATCGCCAATTCAATGAACTGTTCGCGGGTGACAGTGAGTGTGAGTGTTGGCGGAATATTGACTGCAAGGGCGGCAGATGATTTAGTTTTTGTCATCATTTTTGTCCTCAAACTGATCCGTTTATAGCAGCTTTATCTGAATTTTGCAAAGCCGGAAATGCTTGATGCTTCGTTGTTTTTATGATAACACTTGGAAGTGACAGGTACAAAGGGCGATCGTATCTGATATCATATAAAAAAGTTCCACACGGAGAACCGAAAAATGGTAACTTCTACAGTTGTCGCCCCGGCATCAAAAACCTACTCTCTAGAAGCATGGATGGAAAATCCACCTGATCTCCAAGAGTGGGTTGATGGCGAATTATTGGAGAAAAATGGCATGACTCTCAAGCATAGCAAGGTACAAGGAAATCTTTACTTTTCCTGGAGAAACTACAAAGAGTCCAGCGGACAGGGAGGAGAGGTTTATACAGACGTTCCCTGCCGCACAAAGCAGCAAGGACGCTATCCTGATGTTGCCTACCTTCCCCCAGAATTAGCAGCACAATTTGGCGATCTCAAAGTGCTGCCACAAAGTTTTCCTTTATGTGCGGAAATTGTTTCGCCAACAGATTTAGCGGAAGATGTAATTGCTAAAGCTACAGAATATTTAGAATCGGGAAGTGAGGAAGTTTGGCTGGTATATCCCGAAAATCAATGGGTTATTGTAGTAACAAAACAAACCCGAATTATTTTTATAGCGGGGGAAATTGTTAGCACTCAAATTGTTTTACCTGGTTTTAGCATTCCAGTAGATGAATTATTAAAATGAGCTATTTTCTTCAGTCCGCGCCGGCGGAATTCGTGTGTATAGACGCGGTTTCAACCGCCGACTCTTATCAATATAATTTCTAACTATGCTTCGATGCCTTGACAAACATTTGCCCGCCAAAAAAACACCACAAAAAAGGCAATTGTAAGTAAACCTTTAACAGCAACGGCGAAGCCGGCCGTCCTTTCGTTGAAAATGGTAAAAATCTCGGTATCATTTCCTCAACTTTAAACCCCACAGTTTGTAAAAGCTCTTGCAGCGATAAGTGCGTAATCGGTAATTGATGGTCGATAAAATCGTAGTATTCCTTGTAAGAGTATTTAAAATTAGGCTGAATTACCAAAAGAGAACCGCTAGGCTTCAGCGCATCAAAGCAAAACGAGATAATTTCTACAAGTTCCTCTTTGTTGCGGAGGTGTTCAAAAAAATTAGAGATAAAAATGCGATCGAACTGTTCGCTAAAAAAAGTATGATCTTCTAAGTTAAGCACATCTATATTCAGCACTTTAACATCAGCCTCAGCAAATAACTTGGAATCAGGATTCAGGTCAATCAGACATTTTTCTTGGGCCAGAATTTGATTTATAAACTCGCAATAGCCGCCGCCAATATCTAAAACCGCTGACTTGGGAGGAACATAATCTTGTAAAAACTCGTCAATCAAAACCTTCCACAGTGCCACCTTGGCTTGCATTTGACGGGAATCAAATCGGTTGGCGTACAACTTTTTGAGATATGTGTCAGTTTTCATAGTAAGATACCATAGACTGAGTATGAGTTTATCACGCGATACAGGCCACTATGAACGTTATATCTACCGAAATACCTGAAGTTTTGATAATTGAGCCGAAAATTTTCGGAGACGATCGCGGTTTCTTTTTCGAGAGTTTCAATCACCAAGCTTTCGTAGAAAAAACAGGCGTAACGGCAGAATTTGTTCAAGACAATCATTCCAAGTCTTCTAAAAATGTCCTGCGCGGTTTGCACTACCAAATGCAGCAACCTCAAGGTAAATTGCTGCGGGTAATTGCGGGCGAAATATTTGACGTAGCGGTGGATATTAGAAAAAGTTCGCCGACTTTTGGAAAATCGGTGGGCTGTTTGTTGAGTGCAGAAAATAAACGGCAACTTTGGGTACCTGCAGGTTTTGCTCACGGTTTTTTAGTAGTATCAGATATTGCTGAGGTTTTGTACAAAACTACAGATTACTATGCACCGGGACACGAACGGTGTATTGTATGGAATGACCCGGATTTGGCGATCGACTGGCCGTTAGATGGTGCCCAACCAATCTTATCAGCTAAAGACAAAGCCGGACAAACGTTGAAAAAAGCTCAAGTTTTTTGATGATGAAAATTTTACTCGCAGGCGGCAGCGGACAGCTAGCTCAAGAATTGCAGCCAATCTTATTATCTGTGGGAGAGGTTATTGCAGTCGATCGCACTCGCGTCGATTTATCCCAGCCAGAAACCATCCGTCAAGCAATGGCTGAAATTAAACCGGATTTAGTCGTGAATGCCGGCGCTTACACTGCGGTAGACAAAGCCGAAAGCGAACCAGAATTAGCGCACGCAGTCAACGGTATCGCACCGGGAATTTTCGCAGAAGAATGCGAAAAACTGGGAGCAAGTTTGATTCAATTTTCCACTGATTACGTATTTGACGGCAGCAGCGGTTCGGCTTATCTTGAAACAGATTCTACGAATCCTCTGGGAACTTACGGCAAGTCAAAATTAGCAGGTGAGGAAGCAATTCGGCAAGCGGGAAGCAGACATATTATTATTAGAACCGCGTGGGTTTACGGCAACGGTGGCAAAGGTAATTTTGTCAAAACTATGCTGAGGTTGGGAAAGGAAAGAGAAGAAATTCGAGTAGTAGCAGATCAGATCGGAAGTCCAACTTGGACGGCAGATTTGGCTGCTGCAACTACGCATATCATCCCGGGTATTGGGCTGGAAGATTTTGGGACTTACCATTATACTAACAGCGGTGTTTGTAGTTGGTACGATTTTGCGATCGCCATTTTTGAAGAAGCTGAAAAATTGGGCTTTCCCCTCAAAATTAAGCGTGTAATTCCCATCACTACCGCCGAATATCCGACACCCGCAAAACGTCCCGCTTTTTCGGTTCTTTCCACGGTGAAAATATCAGCACTTCTGGGCACGCATCCTCCCCACTGGCGGCAAGGGCTCAGACAAATGTTGGCAAGAGAAATGAAGTAAAAAATTGAGTAAACCTCAAAAAGCAAGGACGGGTCTTGTTTGGAAATTATCTGTTATAAGCTTTACTGCGTTTAGTTTGTATCTGTGGGGTTCTGTTTATTCCCCGGAGATCCCCCTAAATCCCCCTTAAAAAGGGGGACTTTGAGAGCTTTCTTGTTCCCCCTTTCTTAAGGGGGGTTAGGGGGGATCTAGCTTAACCTGCCCTATCAATTAAACATCTCCCCCGAAATCCATGAAACTTCAAGAAAAATCTATTTTAATTGCCGCATCAGTTATCGGAATTTTGATACCAGCATCCTATATTTTGTACCTGATCTCGCAAGCCGGAGACTTGTCTAATTTTGATTATTGGTGGATGACATGGAATTTTTATTCAGTAGACGGTTTTTCAACAAATCCTTTTAATTGGATATTTCGGGCAAACGAGCATTTTGTCTTCATTCCGGCAATTATCTATGCCTTAAATATTGCTGTCACCAAAGGCTCAAATATTGGTTTGTGCTTAGTTGCCTGGTTTTTGGCTTTGATTCAATGCCACGTATTAATTGCTTTACTGCCATTAAAATTGAGGCGCGATCCTCTGCTATTTATATTAATTGTCCTTAGCATTTCTATTTTTAGTTTTACTCCGGCGGCGGCTCATAATTGGATGCGGGGATTCAGCGGTGTTCACTGGATAATTGCTAATTTATTTGTGATTTGTTCTATATTTTGTTTGCAATTTTATGCGAGGTTTTTGTCAGATAAAAGAGAGGCGGAGCCTCTGGACATTCATTCCCAGGCAGAGCCGGGGAACGAGGGATGGAAACCAAATAACTGGGTAATTGGTAGTATTGTGTTTGGGATTTTAGGCTGTGTTAGTTACAGCACTCCTTTGGCTTTGTGGCCGATCTTGTGTGGTGCTGCGGTTGTACTGCGGTTTCCTAGAAAAACAATTTATTTGTATTTCGCTGTTTCGATTGGGCTGATTGGCACGTATTTTTTAACTTATAAAACGCCATCAAATCACCCTTCTTTAACTAAAGTTAACCCGCTCAAAGCTCTCGAATATATTCCTATTTATCTCGGTGGAATTTTTACAGAAAATATTATTATTGCGTCATTTATTGGTATAATTGGTTTGATTGCTGTAATGGGTTTTGTCTGTTATTGGCTATTTATAAAAAAAGTAGATCGCCTACATTGGTTGCCTTGGCTGTCAATCCAATTGTACGCGCTGCAAACGGCGTTAATGGCCGCGGTTAGTCGATCGGGCTTTGGTGTCGAACAAGCCACCGCTTCCCGCTACGCCACACTCCCAGCCTTGTTTTGGATGAGTACAATTATTCTCACAGTGCTTGCTGTACGGGAGTTTCAGCCGACATTGAGAATTCAAGGACGTTGGCTGACACCGCTGTTTGCAGTCGCCACAGTCGCCGTGATTTTAATGTACGGGATGGGTGGCGAAACTGCAATGGCGATCGCCCGGAGAGCAACCTATCAACCATTAGTAGCACTGTCACTGCAATTAGGCATCACCGACATAACATTAATTAAAGACAAAGTAGGCAACAAACCGGCCGCATTTGTCGGATTAATCGACGCTTTAAAAACTAACAACTTAGTACCATTCAATCGAAACATCAAAAAATACAATTTCTGTGCAGCATTAGACACACAAATCGATCCCAATTTACTTTCAGCTCCCAAAGACGGAGTACCCGGATATTTTGATACAGTAACTACCCTCGCACCAGCCGCCGCCAGAGTAATTGGCTGGGTGGGAGACCCCGAAAATAATGTCAAATGTATTGCCATTCTCAACCAAGAAAATGTCGTTCGAGGTTTCGCAATGTCAGGATTTCCGCGTCCCGACTTAGTTAAATTATTTGGCCCAGCCTATCAATTCGCAGCTTGGAGAGGATACATTCAAACATCGCCAACAGATACATTATTGACAGCCTATGCCTCATTTAAAAACCGTCAAGGCTGGGTAGCTTTGCGAAACTCCCAAGCAATCAATCAAAACTAAAAAACTTCCCTGTCTCCTCCTCTGTGTCCTCTGCGCCCTCTGCGGTTAATAAAAAAAATATCATTGACAACACCAATGAAATAGAATAGCCCCATGCCAAAAAATCTCAGTTTCGTAATTCCCGTTCACAACGAAGAAGCAACGCTCAAAATGTTGTTTGAAAGAATCCAAATTGTCATGTCCCAAACCGGAATTGACGGTTACGAAGTCATTTTCATAGACGACGGTAGCCGCGATGCTTCTTGGCGAGAAATTGCAGATTTAGCCAGCCAATATCCTAAATTGATTAAGGCCATAAAAATGCGCCGCAACTTTGGCAAATCCGCCGCACTTTCAGCAGGATTTCGCAATGCAGCAGGCAGAATTATCTTTACTCTCGATGCCGATTTGCAGGACGACCCAGCCGAAATTCCCAAATTTTTAGATAGTTTAGAATTGGGATTCGATTTAGTTTCCGGTTGGCGCAAACAGCGGAACGACCCGCTTTCTAAAACCTTACCTTCCAAGCTGTTTAATGCCGTTGCGTGTTTGATGACTGGGGTAAAAATGCACGACATGAATTGCGGTTTTAAAGCTTATCGCCGGGAAGTTTTGCAGTCGATTAAATTGTACGGGGAATTGCACCGCTACATTCCCGCTTTAGCCAACAATTTGGGTTTTAAAATTGGCGAAGTCGTCGTCGAACACCATCCGCGAAAACATGGAAAATCCAATTATGGTTGGGAACGTTATGCGCGGGGCTTTATTGATTTGTTGACGGTGTTAGCCACAACGCACTATTTGCACAAACCGGGTCATTTGTTTGGGGGATTGGGATTGTCTTTTGGCTTGGTGGGCACTATTTCGCTTGGTTATTTGATTGTTATTTGGTTTCTGAATTTGGCGGGGATGAGTTTGGGGCCTATCGGTAATCGACCTTTGTTATTTTTTGGGATTTTGTGTACAATTCTGTCGGTGCAGTTGATTTCTTTAGGGATTTTGGCTGAGTTGATTGCGCGGAATGTGGCTGCTGATTATGTGGACAAGCAGATTTGTGAAATTATTGATGATTCGGGTTTTGATGTTTAACTGTTGATATTATGATGTTTGTAGTGAGGACTTTAGTCCTCTGATTTTGGAGAAGGACTGAATTCCTCACTACGAACCTGATTTTGGAGAAGGACTGAATTCCTCACTACGAACCTGATTTTGGAGAAGGACTGAAGTCCTCACTACGAACCTGTTTTATTTGTGATTTTAAAGATAATCCATTTGCCTTGTCTATCTACTATTTCTCCGTCAATATTTGGATGCCAATCGCTGCGAGTCAGGATATAATCGGCATGATAGTTTATGGCTACTTTGACTAAATCCGCACTGCTGCGGCGGATGAATAAGTCATTTCCTCCCCAAATCATTTGCGGGTTTAAGGGAACTCCTAAAACAGCTTCCATGCGATTTTTCCACTGTTTGATGCCTTTGTCGGTAAAAGGAAAGTTCTTGAAGTTGACGACAATCGCTCTTTGGGATAAAAACTGGAAACTGGTAACTGATGGTGGAATTAATACGAGTGCGTCTGGGCTGCTAACTTGCGAAAATCGCACAGCTAATCTGCTTAAATCGTCCGTGGGAACGGCATTGATATTAATTCTTGTTTGAAACACATTTAATATGGGTTTTGGTAAAATTCCTGCTACTCCAAAAAATAAAATGGCAGTAGCTAGCAATGCTAAAATATGAGTTATAGTCTGTTTGATAGATGTAGCAAATGATGTTTTTTCGAGGATGAATGGAAAAGCGAGGATTGAGAAAAAGATTGGGAGGGTGATTATTCGATCGCCTATTATTTCCGATGAATCAGTCAGCGGATATGTTAAGCTAAAAACAAACGTTCCTGCTGCCAAAATCCACAACAATATATTGTATTTTTTGGGAAGTATATAGTTTTTATTTTGCCAAACTGCGAATCCTAATAAAATGATACCTCGAAAAGGCAAAGTCATTACAGAGAGTACGAACAAGCTAACAGGCGCTTGTTTTTGTGGTTCAACTTCATCTAACGTCAAAGCAACAGCAATAAATATAATTATTTGAGCAAAAGGTACAGTTCTAGCTAGTTGTAGTTTGGCAATAAAAGCCTGGGGGTAAACTTCGACAAATATGTAATTTAGGAATAGTGCAAAAATTGAGGTTCCGAGAATTACGTAAAA
>JBBSNU010000248.1:0-7242 GCA_038260455.1 Chroococcales cyanobacterium
AGCATCGTTAATCTGTTGCACGTTTTAGGTTTTGCAGAAGTTGGGGAATGGAGCCCGCCTCTACCATCGCCTCTAGCGGGTGAGGTGATTCGGATTTTAACCCGTTACTGGAAAGAGTAATGTTTGAGGGCGATCGGATTTGTGTGTGAAGTGCGATCGTCCAAGATATTCAAACCGCACTGCCATTAATTAAATTGCAGTTGCCTTTTTGGATGTAGTCACGAGTTGGTAAGGCTATGACTTTTCAATACTCCGGACAGTTTTTGGAACGATACTACAAGCCTTACAGGGCAAGATCACAAAAAAGTAGAATTAAATGCAAGTCAGGGGTAGACGTGACATTGATTTAATGATCCACGCTAGCCTCAAAGTCCTAGGGAATAAGCCATTGGGCCATAGAAAAAGTGTCCGGACTATTGATTTTTAAGAATTTGGTAATTGTTTAATCTCGTCCAGTATTTCTTGAAGCGTAAAGTAAATGTAGTAAAAAATTGGATTTCCATTTATGTCTATAGTGCCATATCGACGATATGGGCGACCATCACTACTGGTATATTTTATTTTAGGCTCATAGCCATCATATTTTGGGCTAAGATAACCTAAGTTAATAGGAGCGCATTTTTCATCAAAAGTGATACCCCATTTTATTTTTGCTTCTAACTTTCCATCAGGCTTTCGCTCCAAATCGTAGAAGAGATTTTCATAAAAATACCTCATATCAATTTTTTGAAAGTCCAATTCTGTGATAAGTATTGGATAAGCTAGTGGTTTCACTTCCTGATCGGGCAACAATATATCAAAAAATTTCTTTGCTTCCCCAGTTATGTAATCCTCAGCAGCTTTTTTTTGTTCTTCATTTTGAAATGAAATTAGAGGAACATAAATGCTTTGAAAAAGTAGAGTTTCAGGGCAAATTCCTATAATATTTATTTTCTGATTCATGAGTTTTCCAGGTAGAGCTTTTGGATAATAAAGAAGTTAGCCTTAAATATTTTGATTCCTTTAATATCTAGGCTTTGTTCAGTTTCTCCCAAAGGCTCAGGCTCAGGCTCTGCTGTGTAATACCAAGGAATAAAAAATACACTCTCTGCAACAGTATGGGTTTGCTGGAGAGCAAATTCATAAGTAAGCTGCTTGATGATATCATTTTTGTATTTATTTGCCGATTTTGGCGACGATGAGGGATTAAGATAAAAGTCAAGAGGTACATCTTTATAATCAAATATTTTTAGTTTAAATCCATTTTTTGTTTCAAATTTAAGAACTAAGTCGGGACGGGGAAACCGGCGCATTGCCCTACTTATATCTCGCTGTTCTAATTGATCATACCTTCTGTTTGAGTAGACCAGCGTTCCAACTTCAGTATCAAACTCAATACAAAGGAGTTCATTCCATCCAAATAAATCGTCTTTATTAGGATAGGAAATATCAGATATTGTCCGATAAATCCATTGATTACCGTATCCGTTTCTAGAAGAGGCTCGGCAATTGCCAACCCGTTTCGGTTCTTCACCTTGCCTCTTAGGTTCTGGCTCTGGAGGATCTTTCAAAGGTATATCGGTATCTGCATAGCAGATTTGATCTGGGTATTTTTTGAAGAAATAGGTGCTGCACATATCCTCCCAAACCAGAGAAAACCCTTTTATTCCCCAGTAGTCACCATCATTATGCTCAGGATTTATTTCGCCATATAAGAATATTTCAATAGCTTCATAAAGTCCCCAATAGTCAGCGTCTTTGTAATAAGTATTTTTGTTTATGTTATCCAGCCCTTCTTTAAGAATGCTGATAGTTTCGCCAAAAGTGTCTTTGTCAAAAATTGACTGGTTGCTGGTCAAGTAGCCGTCTTGGAAGCGTTGAGCAAGGAAGCGAATATCTTGACTGTGTGCTTGAATATTATCCGGCACATCGCCATCCAACTGCTGTACAATCTCATCGAGTATATAACAATACAGGTTCACGATATCAGTGCTTTCATAGCGCACCGTTGGACGTGGCAAATCCATCGCCTCGATGTAAATTACATGGTTATCAAGGTAGATAGCGCGATCTAAGTATTTGTAAAGTTGAGAATAATCAATATCTTCACTGCGTCTGGCTTTCTTTTGGATTGAATTGATCGCCAGGTCATCATAGGCTTCCAGCACCAGTTCAATCATCTTGATCTTGCTGTAAAGTACACAATTTTCGCCATCTTCTGTTTGCATACTGATGCCACCAGCAGAAAGGGTGGTCTGATCTTGGTCTTGCTGGAAGTCCGGTCTGTTAAGGTTGAATCGGTTTGTGCCTGTATTGTCTCTCTCAAACTTGCGGAAAGTGCGATACATCTTGAAAAATAAATCCCGCACCTTGTTAAAGTCACCATCTGGAAAATTATCAAAGCCATTTGGCAGACAAAACTCATAACCATCTTCTAAAGCAGATTTACGGATTCCAACAAAAAAGTCATTGGAATTTCTACTCAACTTAAAGCTTGAAAAATCAAACATGGAGTGTCAAAAAAGAGAAAGTATTATTTTTAAGTAGAGACTTAAGACCAATTCAAACATTGAGATTCATTATGTTTGCAATGAACTCATTATGAAATTTAGTGAAATCACCGAAAGTGACGAGTTCATCTCTTGTTACCTTCAAAAGATCCACAAGGGGTTTTTTGTCACGGTTGAAAACGCTATCCCAGAGGAAGAACATAAGTTTATTTTGTATCTGTTCGGCAGTTACAGGTTGTTTTATAAAGTAATACCCAATTTGCTTGTCCTCAATTCCCCGAATGGAATTGTGATGACTTTTGATAAAGCCGTTAAGGTTTTTGATTAGCTTTTTCCATTTATCTTCATCCAAAATGCCTCCTGTATCGTATGTTGCAACAGGAGGTTTAGTGTCATCCCAGTTGACAAATTCCCAATCCCAACGTCGCTTGAAGGCGCTATCCATAAAGTAAATAGAATTATCAGAGGTGTTCATAGTAGCTAGGATGGAGAGATTGGGTGGAAGTTTAATTGCTTTGGTTTCTGTATTTATCCCCAAGGGGCTAAACTTGTCTTTTAAAGATTCAAAAAATACGAAGTGACTATCTCCTGGGAACTGAAATTTGAGGTTCTCATCGACTACGGATATCTTTACACCAATCAATTCGATAAATTTATAAAATTCAATTTCAGTAAAATTTACACTATAACTTGACCAGTCTGTATCTTCCCGGTCTAGTAACTGAAAACAAACCCCAAATATTGCTGCCGAGTTACCTCTGTTAATCTCATCAATTACTAAAGCCACATTTTTAACATCATCCCAGTTAATTTGGTCAACATCTTTTGGTTTAGTTAGCTGAATATTTTTGTAGGCTTGCCCTAAAGCTTTTAGAAAATGACCTTCATAGTAGTTATACTCCACTTTCTTCGCTCTAGTAATTGGCACCAGTTTTCCCATGAAGTCACCATAGGTGTACTCTGGATGAAAAACAGTTTTAATAACATTTTCTGGACTTGTTATTTCCAAATCCTTCGGGACAATTTCTCGATCGATTTTATAGCTTTTTCCAGTTCCAGGACTACCAAAGAGGATTTTTTGAATGGGAGTTTTCACTTTGTTGGCCTACTTTAAGTTACAAAACGCTGGTGAAGAGATATCAAGCTACAGATGTAAGTGCCAAGCCCTACTCTGAGTCGTGAGCAGCCATAGGCAAAATGGCTGAGGTAATATCCCTCCTGTTGATATAATAAATTACTTATGGATCTCTGTCAATCTTTTTTCGGTGAGTGAGGACGCAGTACGATCGCAAAAAAACGCGGTTTCTGACCCGAAAACCAAAGAAACCTGGTTTTTCACTTTTTAATCTTTAATTATTGTCAGGTCGGAAGCGCAAACAATTGAGCGATCGCACTCTCTGAATAGTTTCAAAATCGCGATCGTTATGAACTAAAATAAGTTGGTGTTCGATCGCGAGTTGGGCAATGCAGCAGTCGATACTACTTCTAACCGTTAACCCCTGTCGTTGCAAATCGTAATAAATCCGAGCAGCCGCTACCCAAGTATTAGGCGTAGACTCGATGTAGTCTTGTTCTTGGAGATAAGCTTCTAATAGTGTCCACTCCCGTTCATCTCGACAACCTTGCAAAAGTTCCATCTGAGTAAATCGGTTCAGAAAAATACTTTCATCATTGATTATTGCTTCCAGGGATTGGCGTACTACACCTGTCCTATCGCGGAAAACGCTGATCCAGACTGATGTATCAATCAGAAACATTTCGGTTTTCCCGCAAAGCTTTGTAATCGTACTCAGTCGAAAATTGAATTTGTCCGCTTAAATCAAGTAAATTCCGCTTTTTCCGGGTGCGAATTAATTCTTGCAAAGCAAAGTTAATCAGTTCTTTTTCTGTCTTGAAATTGGTTAAGCGAAAGGCTTCTTTAACCAATTCTTCGTCAAGTTCAAGGGGGCTTTTCATAGTTCAGGGTTCCTTTCGCTCTCTAATTAATTATGGCATATCCCCACCCTAATCCTCAACCTCGCCCAACTCCCCCAACTCCCCCAACTCACCGAAACCAACCTGCACGCCTTCTATCCAACTCCTCTGCATCGACGGCAGGAAATTCGATAACCTCGATCGCCCCGCCGCCGACATCTATTTGCAACTAATCAAGTCGCAATTGTCAAGGTGTTTCATACTTATGACTTGGGCGTATAAGTCGATCGCACTTGCAACTCCTTCAACTGCTTCTCATCCACCCCAGCAGGCGCATTCGTCAACAAACAACCCGCTTGCTGAGTCTTCGGAAACGCAATCACATCGCGGATGGATTCCTCGCCAGCCAACAGCATCACCAACCGATCCAAACCGTAAGCAATGCCTCCGTGGGGCGGAGTTCCATACTCAAACGCATCCAGCAAAAAGCCAAACTTATTGTAAGCTTCCTCAGTCGATAAGCCGATCGCCTCAAACACCTTTTCCTGAACATCCCGCTGATAAATCCGCAGAGAACCACCGCCCACTTCTGTGCCGTTTAACACCAAGTCATAAGCTTGAGCTCTCGCGGTCTTCAAATCGTGAATATCGTCAGGATGCGGCGCAGTAAACGGGTGATGGATAGCTTCTAAACGCTTCTCGTCAGCGTTCCATTCAAACATCGGGAAATCCGTCACCCACAGCAGATTCATCTTCTCTTTGTCAATCAATCCCAATTCGTTACCGACAAACAAACGCAATCTATCCAAAGTCTTATTGACAGCATTCGCGTCGGCTGCTGCAAACAACAACAAATGACCTGGTTTCGCGCCCGTGCGATCGAGCAATTCCTGTTTTTGCGCTTCCGTTAAATTATCCTTAATTGCGCCGATCGTATCAATTTCGCCATTTTCCCGCACCCGAATAAAAGCCAATCCCTTCGCACCTGCTTCAGTGGCTTCCTTAAACAAATCGCCTTTTTTAATCCGTTCGTTAGAAAAAGCCTCATTTCCCCCCGGAATAGGCAAAGTTTTCACAATTCCGCCCGCAGCAATCGCCCCGGAAAATACTTTAAATCCCGAATCTTTCATCAAATCGGAAACATCGACCAATTCCATACCGAAACGAGTATCCGGTTTGTCGCTACCGTAGCGATCCATCGCTTCAGCGTAAGTTAAGCGCGGGAAAGGACGAGACAATTCTACACCTTTGACACTTTGGAAAATTTGGCAAACTAAACCTTCGTTTAATTCGAGGATTTCTTCTAAAGACATGAAACTCATTTCCATGTCTAATTGCGTGAATTCCGGCTGTCTGTCGGCGCGCAAATCTTCATCGCGGAAACAGCGGGCAATTTGATAATATCTGTCGAATCCCGAAACCATTAACAATTGTTTGAATAATTGCGGCGACTGCGGCAAAGCGTACCATTCGCCCAAGTTGACGCGGCTGGGAACTAAATAATCTCTCGCACCTTCAGGAGTCGATCGCGTTAAAATCGGTGTTTCAATTTCCATAAAACCGCCGACATCTTCCAGGTAGCGGCGCATAGCTTTGACAACTTGGTGGCGAAGCTGCAAGTTGCGACTCATACGATCGCGCCGCAAGTCCAAATACCGATATTTCAGCCGCAAATCTTCCCGCACATTTTCATTATCCGCCGTCGAAATCTGAAACGGTAACTGTTTGCGTACCGCATTTAACAACTCAATTTCGTCAGCGTAAATTTCTACTTCACCCGTGGGTAATTTGGGGTTGAGGGAATCTTCGGGGCGGCTGGTGACTCTACCGGTAATTTTCACCACGTATTCGCCGCGCAAAGCCTCAGCGCCGTGATAGGAATCGGGGGTGCGTTCAGGATCGCTGACAATTTGCACAATACCCGATCGATCGCGCACATCGAGAAAAATCACCCCGCCATGATCGCGGCGGCGATCCACCCAGCCGTACAGGGTGACAGTCTCTCCGATGTGTTTGCTTCGCAGTTCGCCGCAGTAGTAAGTTCTCATGGTTGGGGGTTGTGGACTAAGAATAAAGCTTTTTTATTATGCAGTATGGCTGAACCTTTTGCTGAATGCAAATTAAAGGGCGATCGCTATTAGCCCGCCCAGTTTTGAAACCGGGCGGGCGGGCTGTAGCGCAAACATCGCCAGATTGTGTCCAATCTTGCTAGGAATCGCCGCGATTGTTGCGAGACTTCTCAACAAACGTCGTTAGCGCGCTCCATGCAGACTTCGCCGTCTCTTTCAAGCGAGTCCCTAGCGACTCAATTTCCCCAACCACAACGTGCCAATTTTTTTCAGTTTGTTTCTGAATGTCGTCAACAGCTTGTTCGATGCGATCGCGTTCGACCAATTTATTTTGTTCTACCGCTTCTCGCGCTTGTCGCACTGCTTTCAAATAAGCTTCGCGGCTGACTTCGCCGGCATCTTGTACCTGCGCTTGCGCCCGCGTTTTAATCGCATCAAGTACCAGCCAATTTTTCTCGGATTCTTTTTTAATCAGGCTGACTGCTTCTGTCATTCTTTCTTTGGCGGTTGACTTATTTTCGTCGATCGCGTCACTGGCTTTAGTCACAGCTTTCAAATAAGCTTCGCGGGTGAGTTCGCCGGCGGCTTGAAATTCGGCGGTGGCTCGTTTTTTGATTGCTTCAAACAAAGCCGCAGTTTCTGCGATCGTCTCATCAGTCGCGTCGGGCATCTCTTGTTTGACGATCGCCGTCGTTTCGGGAGTTACCTCTACAATTGTTGTTTCAGTCACATTTGGATCTGTCATCTGAATTATCTCCTTTCTTAAATCC